>DAOWED010000134.1 GCA_030638685.1 Candidatus Heimdallarchaeota archaeon
AAGCGTATTGTCCCAATTAATATTTCTCCAAGAGTATATTTAAGCACGTATTATTAAAAATGTCATACTTGGATACTATACGATCAAATTGTAGAAAATATACATTTGGGACACTACGATAACTTAATTTGGGACAGGTCTAAATAGTTGAATACCCTTGATAATATTTGTAATTCGGCAAATTTTTGAATATTTTTGCCAATTAAATAGTTTTGACTATTCTTGCATTTGCTTAATATTGATAATTATCTATTTAGGTGGCTTTAGAACACATTTAATGAGTTTATTGTGAACTGATGATCTATTTTCCAAAACTTTAGAGACACAAATTATCTGACCCCAGTTAACTAATGAGTAGGTTTCTTGAGAGGGGGATTCAACAATTAATCCTAGAGGTTCCATATGTTCAAGGACTTCTTTAGAGCGACTAATAGTGGTTAAAAAGAAAAGAAGGGATCGTTGCTCATGATCAGTAAAGGAAATATCAGAGATTAAATTGTACATACGATGACCTCTTCTAGAATAAAGGGCAGCAGAAGCATCAGGGAAAAGAGAATGAATATATTCTACAAATTGGTCTTCAGTGAGAACACGGGGATGAGAGGAACTTTCAATATCCAGATCAAGCCCTCCTTTTGTTTCAAGAATAATAACTGATTCTGAAAGAAAACCAATCTGGATAGATCTAAGATCTTTCATTACCAAAAGAAATTGAACATTATTAACATCAAGCTCTTGATTAGTAGTAATAGCTGCTTCAGCAATAACTTCGTAGAGTTGAAGAATAAGATACTCTTCCTCTTCAGAATATTGACTCTTAGAATGAATAGATTTGAGTGAATTACGATCAATGATATAAAAAGAGAGAAGCTCGTCAGAGGGGTTATTACTTACATGTTGAAGCATGGGGTACCCGAAGCTCTCAAGGATGGATTCAGTTTCAGTAATAAAAGTCCTAAATTGAGAAATGTTACCTGAAAAAAATTCCAAAGGTTGACGGAATTGATCGATAAAACGTTCACGAAATGCTTGAAGAACTCTTTTACCCCAAGAAACATCTATTTCATCAGAGATATAGAGAGTAAAAAGAACATTAAGCTCTTTATCTTCTTCAATAATAATCAAGCCTCTACTAAGACCAAGCTCGTTTAGTTGATCTCGCTTAGTAGAAGTAATGAACTGATTAATAGCACTCATAAATCCAGAAACAAGCATTGGATCATCATCTTCTTCTTTTAAGGCAACATCTGGAGAATAAGTAAAAAGAGGTATACCTTCTGATTTGAGGATGAGTAATTGAATCAGTTGTTTCATTTCGATCTCTCTTAGAGTGATAGCAAATAAGACTTCTCTGCCAAGTAAATAAATGAAACTAAATGAAGGCTTAGAAAATAGAAGAGATTACCAATAATTAAGAAAAAATCATTTTATTGGAAAAGGAATGGAAGATATCTTTTAAAGAGTAGGATACTTCTTTTGATTATGATCTTTTCCAAGACCGAAAAATTATCAATCGGTATGATCCACCTTCTACCCCTAATTGGCGCTCCAAAATTCAGATCAATGGATGAGGTACTAAATCAAGCGTTAGTAGATGCAGAGATATTGTGCAAAGCAGGCTTTAAGGGTATATTAATAGAGAATTTAGGGGATATGCCATACTACCCAACAAAAGTACCGCAAGAAACGGTTGCGGGAATGACAGCAATAATACAACAGCTAAAAACAATGGTACTAAATGAATACCCAGAGGTAAGGTTAGGGGTAAACGTTTTGAGAAATGATGCGATAGCAGCAATCGCAATCGCAAAAGCAGTGAAGGCAGATTTTGTAAGAGTAAATGTGTTACATGGAGCAATGGTAACAGACCAAGGAATAATAGAGTCAAATGCACACGAAGTAGTGAGGTATCAAAAAAAGCTAAGAGGGGAAGAAGTGAAAATGCTAGCAGATGCACAAGTAAAACATGCAAGAAGCATGGTAAACTTCAGTCTGAAAGAAGAAATAAAAGATATAACAGAAAGATCACTGGCAGATGGAATAGTTATATCAGGGGAAAGAACAGGGACAGCACCATCAATGGAAAAGATAAGAGAAGCAAAGAAAGCGACTCATCTACCAATAATAATAGGGAGTGGGTTAGGATTAGAGAATATGGAAAAATATCTGCCGGAAATAGATGGGTACATAGTGGGGTCAAGCTTAAAAGAAGGGAAAGAATTAGGAAGACCAATCTCAGAAAAGCTGGCAAAAGAATTTATGGAGAAAGCAAGAAAAATAAGCTAAAAAAGAGGAAAGAAAGGTAACTTCTGGTAGAGTAACTTCATATTGAGATGCTAGATAAGTGTGATTCGATGACAGAAATTATTCATCGAAATCAGAGAAATTTCGGACATCAAGGCAACCTGTCTCCAAAATCTTTTTTAGTTGTTTTATTCCCAGAGGGAAAGATTCTTCATCAATATATTCTGACGGAAAAATGAAATCTATTCCTTTCAAAGGCAAAGGGAGAGAGCGTTGTTTAAGTAATTCTTCATCCTCAGACCAGAGAAAAGGGATCTCGTCAACGCCTAAATGATCAAGATGTAAACAATAAGAGAGGGGAGTAAGGTCAATGTGAGAAAGATTGTTAAAAGTTAAACAAATGCTAGAAAGCGAAGAACAAGAACTTAGAGGAGTGAGGTCAATGGAAGAAAGTTGATTATGGTCTAACAATAGAATTTCTAAGTTATGATGAAAACTAAGGGGGGAAAGATCAATGGAAGAAAGAGAGTTATTATACAGAAGAAGTGTAGTAAGTTTTTTGCAGTCATTTAACGGGGAAAGGTCAATTGTCTTAAGATTATGATTATTAGACAAATTTATTCTTTGAAGTTCTTTACATTCGCTAAGAGGAGAAAGGTTAATAGAGGATAAAGAATTAGTTGAAAGGTCCAGTTCAACTAAATGGGGACAATCAGAAAGAGGAGAAAGATCTATAGAAGGGAGATAAAGATCATTAAGTGATATAGTAATTAAGTTGTTGAACTCTCTAACATTAGAAAGGTCTATAGACGAAAGGGAATAAGCACCAAAAGTAACTACAGTATCTGTTTTCAGAAAATCAAAAGATGAAAAACTTCCAGCAGTTTTTTGACCCGTTATAGTAACAGTATTCATAATTAATCCCTTGATGATAAATGGTTTTTCAACTTAAAATATTTTTTATTATTTTTCCATTTTAGTAATTTCTTGCAGAGTAACTTTTTTATTAAGATAGATGAACGATAAAATAAGGCGAAAAGAAAAAAAAGTCTAATAGTAAAAAAACTTCTAAGAATAAAAATATCTTCTGAGTAAAAAAGGTAGAAGGTAGTAGAAGTATAAATGAGCAGACTTTAATATTAATTGCAAGCAATTAGGATTTGAACCTTAGAAAAAAAACGGAGAAAATAACAATGGGATTCAGAGACTGGATGAAAAATCGGTTAAGCAGAGAACACTCAGGAAAAGTACTTATTCTAGGACTTGACTCTGCAGGAAAAACAACACTTACAAGGTTCTTAAAGCTAGGAAGCTTCCAGGAAACCTCTCCTACTATCGGTCAGAACATTGAAGTCTTCAAAACCTCTGGTTGGAACATTACCGCCATCGATGTTGCTGGTCAACGTCATTTTCGTTTCCTTTGGTCCTCTCATTATCCTGGCACTAACGGTGTCGTTTTTGTTGTTGATGCAGCTGATGTTTTCCGTTTTGAAGAAGCTCGTGCAGTCATCGTTGAACATGTTCTTGAGAACGAATATTTGCGTGGCGTTCCCGTTTTAATTTTGGCTAATAAACAAGATATCCCTGGTGCTGTTCATGCCTCTACCTTAATTCAAGCCCTTGGTCTTCATGAAGAATTAACTGATCATACCTTCCAAGTTTTTGGTTGTTCTGTTCTCCATGGTGAAGGTGTTCATGAAGGTTTAGACTGGCTTGTCGATACTATGGAATAATACTCTTTTCTTTCTTATTCTAAATTCAATTTTTATCTTTTTTTCACAAAACTATAACTTTTTAGCTAGTTTTTTTTTATAAACCCCTTCCATAACTTACCCTTTCCTTCTTCCTTCTTTTACTCTTCACTTTTAGCTTTGTCTCTATATTGACTTAAAAACTATTTTTCAATTTGAAGTACACCGATTAATAGGAGCGTTGTTAGTAGAAATCTTTACTTGAGAATTGTGATCAGCAAAGAAGAAAATGATGTAAATAAATCGATTAACTGATTGAAACTGAAGAAAAAATGAAGAAAGACTGAAGATGATAATTAAGGAGAAATAAAACAGGAATGGTTTAGTCAAAGAAGCTTAAGAGTTCGGAATATCTCTTTTCTTTGAAAGTGATGTATCTTTTTGAATGAAAGATTACTAATCCTGTAGTAATCTCATCTTCTGTTAAGTATGGAAGAGATCTTAGAAATCTTTTACTTTCTTTTCTCTTAAGTAAATCTTGAGCATTGTCTTTGATCATTGACATAAGATTGGGTGTAATATGCTGTAACGGATGAATACCTGTTTCTTGTTGGGTAATGAGCACTGATGCGTTCATATGATTCTATTATTCCTTTGTCCTAATAAGAATAGGAAGAAGTAGGTCCTTTTCGGACAATTTACCGCTCATGGAGCGAATAGTCTCTCTCTCTTCCTTGGTTCACTGTTACTTCGTTTAGAAACTTCCTACCCTCTCTTGAAACAAGGCTAACTCATTCAAATGTCCTTGAGAGTCCTTTTGGAAACCAATTATCTCATTACTAGTTTTTTATTCCTTCTTAGGTGATCCTATCTCTCCTAGAAATATTTGACAAAAACTAGAGGTGATAGTACCTCTCCTCGAGATGTTCTACCTCTCCCTAGAAATAGAGAGTAATCTCCCAAGAAGGAGGTCTCTAGCGCGGACGAGGGTAACTTACCTCTTTTCTAGGTTTTGCTAAGAACCCGATCGCTACTTGCCATAGTTCCTAGCTTTTTATATATGTAAAACAAATATGAAACTAGGACAATGTATAGTGGAAAGATGGTTGATGCTCTGGCAACAGTATTTAGGCGTTTCAAGCCCGGAAGTAGGGCTAACACTGAAACTTTGATTTTTCTAGCTGTTTTTGAGCTTTCAACAAGAAACGAACTCATTACGACCCATAAAATCAAGAACTACATCAAAAGTGCCTGGAAACGAGAACTTGACAATAGTCAAATCAGAGCAATAACTGACGATTTATGTAAACTAGACCTTATCAGAATTGAGAAGGATGGCTCTTTGAGGATCTATGAATTAAAAGACATAGAAAAACTCTACAATGAAGTCATGTTACTTAATGATGGTATTATTGAATTATTTGGTTTAATTGATGAAATAGTCCAGCTTACAGAAACACGTTATCAGCCCCCTCCCCGCGTTACAGAGAATGAAATCTTAGAAGCAATGCTCAGAACAATGATGTTAACTAAAGAAAGCGTTCTTTTAAGAGTAGGCCACGAGTTCCTTTCTTTCTTGTATAAATGTGAAGGTGTTATCTTAAATATTGAAGATATGGAGAGAGAAATCAGGATTGTTATCCCTGAAGGGGCAACAAAATATCCAGCCACATTAGAAGAACACATTGTCAGAAAAAAGAATTACCCCGGATTACATCTAAACATCGATGATGGAGAAAGTATTCTCCAGATTAGAAAAGATGGAGATGATAATTTGGGAGAATGCTATATACACAATTTAGCAGAACAAATCATGTCGACATCTTTCGCGAGGGCAGCGTCGAAGGGTGGCTCAGTGGAGATCATTACCCAGGAGTTGATGCAATAATGGAAAAAATGGCTATTTTGCTTAAAATTATTGATATTGCTGGTGAATTAACTGGTCGTACTAGAATTCAGAAAATCGTTTTCTTGACCAGTCAAATGATGGAAATAGAAGATGCTTATGACTTTCATCCACACTTGTTTGGTCCTTATAGTAACCTACTTGCCAGAGACTTACAAAAATTAGTTAACTGGAGGTATGTCAATGAAACTAGAGGTTCTTTTGACCATACAGTTGCTGGTTCTCTGTCTACCTTTCATTATACTCTTTCAGAAGAGGGTGAAAAGTTTCTTGAGGAGTTAGCTCTTCCAATAATACTTGAATCATGCATTGAAGAATTAGTAGCAGAATTCAAGAATGTTCCATTAAACCAGCTTTTACGTTTTGTTTATGAGACTCATCCTGCTTTTGCTTCCCGTTCTATAATCGATGCAAAGATCAGAGCTCTATAACTTCTTTCAATAAAAAGCAATATGATGTAAAGAATGTGAAATTAAACTAACACTTGATTATTGGACGGCAATTCTTGTCATCTTCATTTTTCTTTATTTCTAACTTCTCACTTTATTTCTAACTTCTCACTTCTTTATTTTATTTTGTTTAATTATTTTTTCACTTGATTTTATCTAGCTTTTTTACTTGGTTTAGTACTCTTAAAGCAAAAACCTTTTTTACGATGAATGAGTTTATTCTTTGTCAGCAGCTTCAAACAAGCCTCAAACTAAGATTAACTTAAGGTGGTTATGATTACTCTTTCTATTTTTTATTTATCATTAAGTTCTTTCTCCGCCTTATCAAACTTACGACCTTCTTTTTCTTTGTTAATCAATTCTCCAACAATTCTTTGAACGGTAATTACTATGGGTGAAAAATTAAAGACTACGCAAACTATTACTAATGGTTCTACATTAGATGAAGTAATCACAAACTTAAATTCAAGTAAAGATGGTTTAAGTAAGAAAGATGCTAATAATCGTCTTAAAGATTATGGATACAATGAAATTACTAAGGTTAAGAAAGCAACTCGTTTAATGTTGATGGTAGATCAATTTAATGATTATTTGATTGTCGTTCTTTTAGTTTCAGCAGCTATTTCCGCTCTCCTCCACGAATATGTTGACGCCATTGCAATCCTTGCAATTGTTATTATTAATGCTTTTTTTGGTTTCGTTCAGGAATACAAAGCAGA
>DAOWED010000026.1 GCA_030638685.1 Candidatus Heimdallarchaeota archaeon
TATCAAATAATTAAATCTTACTAATATCCATTTATCGTTATTATTTTATCGATTAATCGTAACATTTCATAATTTTTTTAATGGAACATAGCTCAAAAACAAGAAAACTTAAAATGAGAAAAAGAACAGCTGAATCAAATGATAGAACCTAAAAAAATAGTAATAATAGGAGGAGTTGCAGCTGGACCTAAAGCTGCTGCAAAATGCAGAAGATTAGATCAAACAGCAGAAATAACAATTGTTGAAAAAGGATATAATTTTAGTTATGCGGGGTGTGGGATGCCTTATTATATCTCAGGCCAAGTTTCAAATGCTTATGAATTAATGGAAACAGCTACAGGCGAAATAAGAGGAGCGGAATATTTCAAAAATGTGAAAGCAATCACAGCGTTGAATAGAACAGAAGCATTAACTATTGATAGAGAAAATAAAAAAATTAGAATAAAAAACCTGGAAACAGAAACTGAATGCGATCTGGAATATGATAAATTAATTCTGGGAACGGGAGCAAATCCAGCAGTACCACCCATTGAAGGAATTAAACTACTTAATATCCATACCTTGCATTCAATAGAAGACTGCGAAGCACTTAAAAATTTAATTGACACTGGTGCAAAAAATGTAGTTATAGTAGGAGGAGGGCTTATTGGAATGGAAATGGCTGAAGCTTTTAGAATTAAAGGATTGAATGTAACTATAGTTGAAATGCTTCCGCATATATTGACATACCTTGATTTTTCAATGGCAAAACTAGTAGAAAATCATTTGAAAGAAAAAGGATGCAAAATACTGACATCTCTTAAAGTGGTTTCATTCGGACATGAGGATGGAAGTATAAAGGTAAGTAGAGTAAATTTGAGTGATGGAAGCAGTATACAAGCAGATTTCGTTTTAGTAGCTTCAGGTGTACGACCAAACTCTTTCTTAGCAAAAGAAGCAGGTCTTGAAATAGGATCATATGGAGGAATAACAGTTAATGAATACATGCAAACATCAGATCCAAACATATATGCGGCAGGAGATTGTGTAGAATATTATAACAGACAAACCAAGAAGAACGTATTTGCACCTTTTGGAAGTACGGCAAATAGATCTGCAAGAATTGCAGCAATAAATGCAATGGGAGGAGAAGCAAAATTCCCCGGAATATTAATCACTTCAATCTGCAAATTGTTTGATTACAACATAGGAATGACTGGTTTATCGGAAAGAGAAGCCAAAAAGATGGGGTATGATATAGTGAGTAGTGTATGTCCAGCTCCTGATAAACCTCATTTTATGCAAAATTCAAAGCCTATCATTGTGAAAGTAATTGCTGAAAAATCAACTGGAAAATTGATAGGGATTCAAGTAATTGGTCTTGGGGATGTTAGTAAAAGAGTTGATATTATGGCAATGGCTTTAACAAATGAAATGACAGCTTTTGAGCTGGCTAATGTTGATCTAGCCTATGCTCCACCTTTCAGTCCCGCAATGGATAATATTATTACAGCTGCAAATGTACTTGAAAATAAAAGGCAAGGGATAATGGATGGGATATCAGTGGAGGAAGTTTATGAGAAAATTGAGAATGGAGAGGATATTTTCTTGTTGGATATTAGAGGAGATGAAGAATGGGAATGGAGACATTTGGCAAATTCAACACATATACCCATAGGAGAATTAAGAAACAGGCTAGATGAAATACCTAAAGACAAAGAAATAATTGCTTATTGTAAGATCTCGTTAAGAGGGTATGAAGCAGCTTTAATACTTGAAGCAAATGGTTTTGAGAATGTTAAAGTTATGGACGGGGGATTATTAGCGTGGCCATATAAATATGAAACCGGGAAATAAGTTAATTAAGAAGAAAAATAATAGCGACATACGATCCTCTCCTTATTTATTTTCAAGTCAGGTGAAAAAGTGGTTTTAATAGGTTTATATGATAAATTTCTCAATTCCTACAAGATACGATCAATGAAAGAAGCAGTAGAGGAGTTAGGGCATGAAATAGTTCACATAAGACAATGGTCTCTGATATGGGAAATAAATAATTGTAAAATAAGCGGTTTGGAAAGTGCACCTGATGTTATCTACATTTCAAATATGGGAAGAGAATCAAACCAGATAGCTAACTATAGGATTCATTCATTAAAGGAACTTAACAAAACTATACCTACAATTAATAATCCTAAAATAATCTCTATTTCAAGATCGAAAATAGCCTCAACAATCTTTCTGAACAATAAAAATATAGCTCAGCCAAAAACATGGATTACTGAAAAACCCGAAGAAGTAATTTCATTATTGGAAGAGCATAAGAAATTAGTTTTAAAACCGGATGTTTCTTCTCGAGGAGAGGGTATCTTTTTAGTCAAACAAGAACATGATGATCTATATTCACTACTGGATTACTTCTCAAGAAAATACGGGCAAGGATTATTCTTACTTCAAGAATTCATTAGTTCCCCAGATGGAGATTACAGAGTACTGGTAATTGATAATGAAGTAATTGGCTCTGTAAGAAGAAAACTTTCAGCAAAAAGCTCAAGGATTACTACTAATAGTTTTCAAGGAGGACAGATGAGTAAATATGAAGATGACGAGTTAACAGAGGCAGCAATAGCTGTCTCAAAACGCCTCCCTTCAGGTTTTTACGCCTTAGACTTTGTAAAACAAGATAGCCAGTTCCTTTTACTTGAAATAAATTCTTGTCCGGGGTGGTCGAGTTTCGAGAAGTTTACTCAGATACCCGTAGGCATTCCTTTAGTTAATTTTCTAAGCTCACTTGTAAAATAGAACTTTTCTGTTAGAAAAAGAGTATTTTTAAGTTTGAAAGATAAACTCAATATTAGAATTTTAAAGATCGGAAATAGCAAAAGGTGTTTTTAATGACTGAAGGACTTGGACTAATAAAGACGAATGATATCAAAGGTTTACAATTTCTTTCCAAAGAAATAAATTTATTACTAGAAAACTGGTATGATGAAAAAGTAGATGGTTACTATAGTCAACTCAAATGGAGTTTTGGAGATAGAGATCGAGTTATTATAAGTGTTGGAAATGTAATTGTTCTAAATATGAATGAGATGGGTCTAACAAGCATACCCTCATCAATTTCAGGAGAAAATTTTGCAGAACTTCTGGCATTAAACCTTCGTGAAAATATGATAGAGGAAGCAAAGTTAGATTCTTTAAAAGGTTGTACTAAATTAAAAAAATTAAATCTAAGAGATAACCAAATTAAAGAAATTGATTTAACAGAAATTGATAATCTAAATAAGCTTACACATCTAATTTTGACGCATAATAAAATAGAGGAACTAGATCTTGAACCCATTTCAAATTTAACAAACTTGGAGCATATAGATATTAGCTATAACAAAATCTCCTCACTAAATCTTGATTTTGCATCACAAACAAAAGGTTTGAAAGCGTTATTCTTGAATAAAAATAGCATTAGTACACTTGATTTAAGCCCATTAAGTAATTCAGAAGAACTAAAATGGCTCAACCTTGCCAAGAATAACTTAAAAGAACTAGACCTAAGCCCACTTAGTTCTTTAACTAACTTGAGATCATTATACCTCAATAATAACCAAATTGAAGAAATAGATATTAATCCCTTAATGAAAATTGATCTTTATGAAATACATCTGGAAGAGAACCCATTAACCAGTAAAATGAAAGAAGAGCTAGAAAAACTCAAAGAAGCAGGAGTAAAGGTAAACTATTAACGTTTTATGGAAGAAGTAATAATACAGTAAACAACTAATTTACTACATCGTTCCTTATTCTTTTTCCAAAGCTTCTACCTCTTTTTTAACAAGAGGGATAAGTAAAAGAATCAATAATGTTCCTATAATATAAGTTCCACTAGTAACAAGGTAGCAAAGTCTGAAATTGTTATCAGGTCCTATCAAGAAGCCACCTATTGCAGCACTTATATTCCAGAATAGCCCCCATGCAATAGCTTCCATTGAATTAACTTTTCCTCGATGTTTCTTAGGAACAGTGTCCATAAGAATGGATCGACTTAGTGGTTGAGAAGCATTCATTATTGCTCCTCGAGCGATAAAAACAATCACTAAAAGCCATATCGGGGGATAAGTAGCTATTACCAATAAGCAAGCAATAGCAACTGATTGAAAAACAAAGATCATTTCAGCTCGACCATTCCTAACGGATAAACGTTGAGCAACTATGGCAAATAGTCCAGTGAAGATTGAAGTGAATCCCATAATTAATTGGACACCAGTTGGTCTAAGTTCATAAATTACTTTGAAAAAGACAGGAAAGAATTTGATGGTCATCCCTGCACCAAAGCCAATTATAACATTACTACTTATTAGAATAATTGAAATTAGCAGCGTTGGAGAAAATTTACTGACTAAATAGCGATTAATTCGGTTGGTTTTAGCATACATTTCTCTTCCATTAATGAATGCTCCTTGGTCGTATGTTACCTCTTCTTGGTTATTGTTGTCCTCTTCAATAGCTTCACTTAACTCTCCTAAACTATCATCAGTAAAAAAGAAAAGAGTAATCATAGAAATAACTGAAATGATAAGACCAACAATCATTACTGATTTCAAAATATCAACATCCCATTCATCTCCCCAGAGAAGAAAAAGGAAGACGTTGATAAAAGGACCAGCAGCCATAGAAATCTGCATTACTAGATGTCTAATAGCATAAATTCGAGATCTTTTGCCTGTTTCGACAGAATCGGCAAAAATAGATTCAAAGGACGGTCTGCTAATTCCTTGAAAGAAGCCCCAGAAAATAAGAGCGAAGACTATATGGGAAATTTCAGTTGCGTAGAACATAGCTGATATGCCAATAATACCATAAACAGCTGCTCCCCGCAAAACCCATTCTCTTTTGATTTTATCACTCAAATAACCTGCTGGAAAAACAATTAGAGTCATGGATAAACCAGTTGCTGCAGAGACAATCCCAAGAATTTCATTTGATTCCCAAGCAATCATGAAAATAAAAACATTCAAGACGTTACCCATCCAGATACCTCTACCTAAAGATTGTAACATTGAAAAAATTAGAACTAGTTTTACGTTCCGGTTTGATGTTTTAACATCATTAATGTAAGTTCTAATCAGTGACACTCAAATGCACCTAAAATGGCTTATCTAAAAAGAAGGTTCTTTTTATTCAATCTAATTGTAATATTAAACTATAATTTAAAAGCATAACTTTAGGTCAGTAAGTTACATGAAGAATGAACCGAGTGTTATTTTGTAGTCTTCATTTGATAGATCAAAGCGCATAATGAAAAAGTGCTAAGAACTAAAAGAAAAGAACCTACAAAGATTTTCCTGCCAGTAGAAGTTTCAGAAGGATAAAACTGATAATTTAGAGGATCTGATCCTGCTTCTACTTCTTCCCCGTCAGAATAGCCATCTCCATCGGTGTCAGCTAATAAAGGATTTGTTCCATAAGTATTTACTTCATCAATATCTGATAAACCATCAAAATCAGTGTCAGTAACAAAAGGATTAGTACCAAGAACTATTTCTTCAGAAGTACTTAAACCATCATCGTCATGATCGACTAATACGTTTACTTTCATTATTTTACCAATAAAAACATCACTATTATGAGTATTAGCACCACTAAACTCTTCAGGGAGACTATTTTGAACAGGAAAATTAGAAGAGAATGAAAAACCTGTAACAAAAACATCGTCACTTGAATCAACTGCTACAGATTGACCACTGTCATAATCTGTACTCCCCAAAAAAGTTGAGTATAATATTTCCCCAAAGTTGTCTAATTTAGTTATAAAAGCGTCAGAGTAACCATTATATATTTCATCAAAACCGTTATTAACAGGAAATGAAGCTTCAGATGTAATTCCGGTTATAATAATATTATTAGATGAATCAATACAGAGAGATTCACAACATTCCCAACCAGATGACCCAAAGAAACTACTCCAAACTATATTTCCTGAAGAGTTTAGTGTCGTAATAAAAACATCTCCACCACCATTATATGTCGCATTGAATGCATTCTGAGTTGGAAAATCATCTGAGTAAGTATAACCTGCGACTATAATATTATCTACTGAATTAATTGCTATAGACTTTGCATAATCATAATTAGTTCCGCTCAAATATCTACTCCACACTAAATTTCCATTAGAATCAAGTTTTGTGACGAAAGAATCTTTATCAGCAAAATATGTTTCACGGGGTAAGTCAGGAAATTCTAAAGATTCAGTATATCCAGTTAGAATAATAGAATCTTGAAAGTCGATTGCAACAGCTGTTCCCCAATCTTCAGAATAACCTCCTAAAAATGTTGACCAGATTATCTCCCCTGTTGAATCAAGTTTTGTAACAAAAGCATCACCTGACCCACCATATGTTTCATTGAAACCATCTATAATAGGGAAATCTGAAGAAAAAGTTTTACCTATAATGAAAATATTGTCATTTGAATCGATCGCTACGGAAACGCCTTGATCGTTTCCATGACCTCCCAAACATCTACTCCAAAGCATCTCTCCTGTAATTTTAAATTTTGTAACAAAAGCATCAGAACCAAAATTATATGACTCACTTCTTTTCACCACTGGAAAATCACTAGAATATGTTAACCCGGTAACAATAATACAGTCTTTTGAATCGATCGCTACAGAAACACCTTGATCATCTTCAGAACCTCCAAAACGTGTACTCCAAAGCATCTCCCCTGCTGGAGAAAACCTGGCAACAAAAGCATCATGATTACCATACTAATTAACATCAAAAACACTCTTAACAGGAAAATCAGATGATTTTGTGTCACCAGTTATTATTGCACAATCAAAACTGTCAACAGCTACGGAATAGCCATAATCGCTTTCAGTACCTCCCAATAAAGTACTCCATCTTATTATGTCTAAGTATTCTTCTTGATTAAGTTTTAAATCTGATTGCATTACAAAAGCATCATCATTAAGTCGCTCCTTTGCTCCATGTAGGACTGAAGCATTAGTACCTGAAAAAACTATTAAAAATTCAATATATAAAAAACCAATTAGTAAAAAACTTCTTCGCACATTCATTTTGATTCCCTAATTCATTTATGTCTAAATTATAGCATAACAATTATTTTAATTTTACTAAGAAAATAGATTGGAAATTAATTGATTTCAGTAATTCTCGTACTAGAATGCAATAACTTTAATTTATTAGATGTAATATGGTTTTTAATGACTAAAGATAGTTCATCTCTTTTTGCCATTGTAGAAGCTTTATTCGTTGCTTTTCTTTGGTCCACTTCTTTTGTCATCATCAAATTTGGTTCGGATGATATCCCTCCTATTCTTTTCGCAAGTCTAAGATACTTGGTTGCCTCTATTATTTTGCTCTTCTATGTTGGAACCAACGAAGTGCATAGAGAGGAACTAAAACAAATTGATAGAAACTGGTGGTTAAAACTGGCTAGTTATGGATTGCTATATTATAGTTTTGCTCAAGGTTTTCTCTATCTTAGCCTTTATTATTTGCCTGTAATTATGATTAGCCTAGTTTTAAATTTCACACCAGTCATTGTTATTATTCTGAGTTACTTCTTTCTAGTTGAAAAGACCAACTGGAAGCAAGGTTTTTTTGTTATAATATCTATTTCTGGAGCTCTTCTATACCTTCTTCCCCTTTCAGAAATAGATTTACCTACTGATGAGTTTTTATTTGGTTTTTCAGTTCTAATTCTAGCTTTGTTAACAAATGGTTTTGCTTCTGTTTATGGTAGAGCGATCAATAGGACAAAGAAATTTTCAGCAATTACTGTTACTTCAATAAGTATGACTTTCGGTTCTATTTTTTTGTTAATCTATGCTTTGATTGTGGAAGGCTTCCCAGAACTTAACTTAGCGATTATTATTTCAGTATTGGTACTTAGTGTTCTAAATACAGCGATTGCTTTTTCATTATGGCATCACGCCATGCAAAAGTTAAAAGCTGTTCAGATGTCAGTCATTAATAATACAATGATAGTCCATACAACAATATTAGCTATTATTTTCTTGGATGAAATGCCAACAATTAAAGGATGGATTGCCTTATTCATTGTAGCGGCTGGAACTGTCTTAGTTCAATTATATACAACAAATGATAATAAAATAAAAGAGAAAACGATCAACGAAAGTGAACTTATAAAATAATTTTTTCATTATTTTTGGTTCTTGGCGTTGATTTGATTGCCGTTAATGAGATGACTGGCTGCTTTTTCTTGAGTTGTGCAATTCAAAAGGTTCAATTGGTAGAATTGCCCAAGCAATAAAATAGGCAATAGCTACCGTGCCACCGCTAAATAATGTAGCAATGACAGTAATAAGTCGAACTAAGTTAACATCTAATTCGGCGTATTCAGCTATGCCAGCACAAACTCCACCAACAACGGTATCGTAATCACAGCGATAAAGTTTCTTAGGCTGTTTATGAATGACTGATTGGCTTTGTGATGATTGATAAGTGGGACTAACTGGAGTAGTTTGGTGAGTGGAGGAACTTGTTTCTAAAGGATCCAACTCAACTCCGCAACTTGTACAGAAATTTTCAGAGTGATCATTTGGATCTCCACATGAACTGCAAAAACGTGTCATAATAATAAAAGAACAAACAGCTATTTTTACTCTTCGATCGAATGATTAGTTTTTATGAAATTAATATAAGTAAAAAACGATAATTTTTTGTGAAAAATATAATTGGAATGAAAATTGAGCTAAGTATTGTATTAGATTGTTACGTAATGAATCATAATAAATAGTAAAGTTCGCTTCCTTAATCTATGGTAAAGACAACCTACTCGATCAAACAATTTGATTGCGAAACCTGCAGTGAGGGAACATGGGATCATTTTTTTAAACACTGGCAGCCCTTCTATAAGGACGCATATCCACATAACCGAGTTCCAGAACGAGATCTTCAGATCAAGAGGATGTCTTCAAAAGATCCCTATACAGATCATCACCGCTGGTTACTCTTCAATGATGACAACAGGTGTATTGGCTACTGGTATTTAGGTTATGTCACAAAAGAATCTCCCACATATGAGACAAACAAGCATATTGCTGAGTTCTTTCTCAGTCTCGACAAGGAATATAGGCAGAAGGGTATTGGAACCGAGATAATACAGAAGTCTATAGATTATGCAAAGGCACAAAATAGAAGTATTATACAATGTTGGGCCGGAACAGAAGCTGGAAAAATCAGCTGTGAACGCTGGGGATTTATCCTGAAAAATGAGCACATTGGCAACAAGTTGAATTTAGCAGAAGTTGACTGGGATCTAATGAAAAATTGGACTGAAGAGGGAAAGAGAAAAGCAAAGAAAGTAGTGATAGAGCAATTCAGCATTGTACCTGAAAAGGATATCGAGGAATTTACGAGACTCTATACTGAAACCATAAATCAAGCTCCTTGGGATGGAGAGGGACAAGATAATGTGACTCCCAAGCGAAGACGTCATGATGAACAAGAATATATCAAAAAGGGTTATGATTGGATAACACTTATCACAAGAGAGGAAAATGGAGTTATCAGTGGTCTAACTGAAATCTTCTATAATCCCTTAGAACCCGAAGTCATCGCCCAAGAGCTCACCGGTGTCAATGAACAATATCGTGGTCGATCTCTTGGGAAGTGGTTAAAGGCAGAGATGCTCTTTTATGTCCGCGATAAATATCCAAAAATCGAATATATCTCAACTTCCAATGCCGATACGAACGCTTCTATGCTTTCAATCAACACTAGACTGGGCTTTAAAAGAGTAAGCGCATGGTATGTTATGGAATTGAACATTAAGTCTGATAAACACTGAAAAAGTAAGAAGAAGACTAAAAAATTGAATTGATGGATTACACAAGAGAATAATCCTCATAATTTAGGTAACTTTTGTTTCATAAGTTTGTTCCCATAAATCACTCTGATCCAAATCAAGCATGTTAATCATAACTTCTTCATAGTCAAAAGAAGCACCATATTTTTTAAGAAAATGTGTGAGAGTGGAAGAAATATCCTTTTCAAGCATTTTAAAAGCTCTAACCTTATCTATTCTTTCTCCATGAGATGCATATGGAGAATGAGAAGAAACGTTATATTTTCGTGATTGAAGAAAATCAATAATTTTAAGCTGATCATCGTGCCAAATGATGTTATGCTCACTAAAGTCTCCGTGGACTAATTGACATTTATTAAACATGAAGTAATAAATATCAAGTAGTTGTTCAAGTATTGATATCGGATCGTAACCTATTTCTTTTAAGTTTACATCTTTTAAGAGAGGACTTGGTCCGGTATCATTTCCATAATATTCCATAATAAAGGCATAATCTTGCTGATCGGAAGGGTAAGGGCAAGGAACGCCTTTTTCATGTAAATAAACCATCTGGTCAAATTCCGTTAAAGCTAGTGAGGAAGCGAATTGAACTGCCATAGCTGATTTAATTGAAGATCTAGAAGAAGTAGAACCAAGAAGTCTGTTTCTATGACAAGTATGATA
>DAOWED010000194.1 GCA_030638685.1 Candidatus Heimdallarchaeota archaeon
AACCTCATCTGTAATCATATTATAATCCCAAACACCTTGTTCTGAACCCTCAAGGGCAAATTTCCAGCGTTCCTCACTTTCTTTGAGTAATTCTTCTAACTCTTTTCTTTCAGTAATGTCTATACATGTTCCAATAACTCTAGTGGGTGTTCCTTCTTTATCTTTTTCGTTCACTTTTCCTCTATCATAAACCCACTGATAGGTTCCATCTTTGCATTATATACGATACTCTAGAGCAAAATAGGGTATTTTATTCGCCTGATGCAGTTTATTCATTCGCATAACATCTTCATAATCATCAGGATGAATTCTAGAAGACCATTCTTTATTGGATGTGCCTATTTCTTCAGGTTCATAACCATACAACTTCTTCCATCGATCTGAATAGAAGACCTCATCTGAAACCACAATATAATCCCAAACACCTTGCTCTGAGCCCTCAAGAGCAAATTTCCATCTTTCTTCACTTTCTTTGAGTAATACTTCTAATTTCTTCTGCTCATCAATATTCAAATGGGTTCCAATTGCTCGTAAGGGATTTCCTTCATCATCCCTCTCCATTACTCTCCCTTTAGCTAATATCCACTTGTAACTCCCATCTTTACACCTCATTCTATGTTCTGATTGATAAAAGGGGATTTCCCCATTCAAGTATTTTTCATTTTCGTCCATTACTCTCTCATAATCATCAGGATGGATTCGTGATGACCATTCTTCATGGGATGTGCCTATTTCGTTCAGATCATAACCAAGCATACTTTTCCATTTATCTGAGTAATAAACCTTATCAGCATCTTCTGCACTCCAATCCCAAACACCTTGTTCACTTCCCTCAAGTGCAAATTTCCATCTTGTTTCACTTTCTTTGAGTAATTCCTCTAATTTCTTTTGATCATCAATACCCATATGAGTTCCGATTACTCTAGTCGTCTTTCCCTCTTCATCCCTTTCCATTACTTTTCCTCTAGCTAAGATCCACTTATAATTCCCATCTTTACACCTCATTCTATATTCCGATTGATAAGTTGATTTTTCTCCATCCAAATATTGATAATTATCTTTCATTACTCTTTCATAATCATCAGGATGGATCCTTGTTGACCATTCTTCAGAAGTATTTTTTATATCGTGTTCTTCATAACCAAGCAATGATTTCCATCGCTTGGAAAAAATTACTTCATCATTTAATATATTCCAATCCCAAACACCCAATCCACTCCCTTCAAGCGCAAATTTCCATCTTTCTTCACTTTCTTTGAGCAATTCTTCTAATTTCTTCTGCTCATCAATATACATATGTAATCCAATTACTCTTTTTGGGTTTCCTTCTTCATCACTTTCTATAATTTTTCCTCTAGCTAATATCCACTTATAACTCCCATCTTTACACCTCATTCTATATTCTGATTGGTAAATTGGTGTATCTCCTTGCAAATATTGAAAATTTTCTTTCATTACTCTATCATAATCATCGGGATGGATCCTTGTTGACCATTCTTTAATATCAGTTCCTATTTCGTGTTCCTCATATCCTAACATTGCCTTTAGTTTTTTTGAGTAAAATGACTTACCTGTTTGTATCTCCCAATCCCATAACCCTAGTTCTGAACCGTCTATCGCATATTCCCATCTTTTTTCACTCATCTGTAGCTTCCTTTCTGCTTCGATAAGCTCTGTTTTATCAGTTATTATTAATGTAGAACCCAAGTAATTTCCTTCTTCATTAAAAATTCTCTGAGTTGATACAGAGGTTTCGAGATAAGATCCATCTTTTTTCTTAACTGACGATTCATATTTCTCATAAATAGGTTCACTTGTATCATTAGAACTAAATATTTCATTAGCTCTCTTTCGCTGGTTATCTGGTAAGAGATCAGTCATTTTTGCACCAATTAGTTCCTCAAGTGAATATCCTAACATTTCACAAACACGATTATTTGCATAAATGATGATACCCTCTTGATCAACGGTTGCTACTCCTTCAACCAGCAGTTCAGTGAGTTGCTCGTACCTTTTCTTTGATTCTTTAAGCTCTTGCTCTCTCGTTCCTCTATCAAGAGTATTTGCTAAAATTTGACCAACGGATCTTAAAAGGTTGATTTCTTCAATATTCCATTCTTTCTCATATGTGTCAGATAAGTACCCGATTATTCCAATTAACTCTCCTTTTACCATCAATGGAACAGAAACACGAGAATTCACCTTTTCGATTTCTATAATATCAAATTCTTTTAACGTCTCTTGAGAAAGATCTTCCTTTGATTTAACAATAATAATTTCATTATTCAATAAACGATTAAGCGTGGATTCACGCATTTCAATAGGTTGGAATCTATCAATTGTAGTTACTTTTCCAGATGAAACCAAGTGAACATTAATCATGTGTCTTTTATCTTTAGTTATTTTATTCAAATAAACATGATCAGATTTGCTGAAAATGCCAACATTCCTTAAGGCATTAAGAATGTGACCGCCTATATCTTCTGTTGAGCAGTTAATCAAATCTGTTGATATTTGCAATATTAATTTTTCGACTTCTGATTTCCTTTTAATAATATCATCTGATTCTATTTCAGAGGATTTATCCCTAAAAATACCCATCAAATGAACTGGTTGACTTTTTATATTCGTTTCATACCATAATTTGCCGGAGCAAGGGATCGTTGATCCATCCTTTGCCATAAATTCCCAATCAAATTCGTCAGTATAGCCATAGTTACTAAGCTGTTCTTGATTGAATACACAAAGTTTTTTCTTGAATTGTTCAGATGAAATATCGCTTATGCCTAATACTCTTAGTTCTCCTAAGGAGTATCCTAGCATTTCCAATAAACCGTTATTTGCATAATTAATCATCCCTTCCAATGATGCAATAATAATCCCATCAGGACTGGTCTGAAATAGGCTTCGATACCTTTGTTCAGAATCAACTAAAGCTTCTTTCGTTTGTGAATGGGAGTAGACTTGATAAATAGCTTGGGTTAAAACACCGTATTGAACTTCCATTTTACCTCCCTTCTGAATATACCTGTCAGCACCAAAATTTAAAGCAGCAATGGCGATTTCCTCTCTTCCTCTCCCCGTAAAAATAATAAATGGAATATCTTGATTATTAGCTCTAACCAATTGTAAAAATTCTAAACCGTTTACTACAGGCATTTGATAGTCGGAAACGATAACATCGATATCTTCTGCATCTATAATATTGAATGCTTCTTTAGCTGATTCTGCAGTTATTATTTTGAAATCTTTATGGTTCTTTTCAAGATAGATTTTACCAATGGTTAATAAATCTGGTTCATCATCTACGAAAAGAATTTTCATTTTATCATGCTTATATTAGCTAACTAGATTATAAAAGCTAACCTCGTTACATAGAAATAGAAGAATTTCACTAATTGCAGCATTGAAACTAGCATTTTTGACTAATAATTCCAATTATCTTTCCTTGCCATATTTCTGACTGGTAGAGAGACCAATCACACTTGCTCTTAATCCATTCATGGTTTATCTGATAATCTTCTTGAGGAGCTATAATTACATAATCTTCAGTTTCCTCTTTTCTCCCCATTAATCTCTTAGGGTTTTCATGAACCATCTTTACTATCTTTCTTTTATCAATTCCTTCATGTTCGAATGACCAATTAATCATCTGTGGGAACATTTCCTGCACTCCAGGACAACCAGGTGCACCTTCTTCCTTTTCGACCAGTGTATGTGGGGCATGATCTGTAGTTAGCATAAATATCTCACCATCATAAACACTTTTCTTTAGTTTTGCTTGTTCTTCCAATGATCTTATTGGGGGGTTACATCTTTGTAGTTGTTCTTTGGCAGTTTTTTTCATAAAATAACGTGGACAAGTATCATGAGTAACATTATGATATTTCTTTTGTATAATTTTTTCCAAAGCAGAAACGTTTGATAGGTGAGTTATATGAAAATTAAGGTTTCCGAACTCTTTGGCTAAGTTAAGAGCAAGTTCTATACCAGCATTTTCTTCATCAATTGTTTGTTTTCCTTCAGTTCCTTCTGTTGTTTGCATAGCATGAATGAAAATAGGTTTATTATTCTCTTCGTTTTCTAAGATTGAACAAGCGTCGTTCAGTGTTTCAATTGTGCAAGGAACTGCATTGAAACTGTTATCCAGATAAACTTTCCAACAATCTGCCACAGAAGCTAAGGATTTTATTTCGGACAAATTATTATCTGCTATCCCCGCAGCAACTAAGAGATTAACTATCTCATTCTTTCCTATCTCTTTCTTTCTCAAATATTCTTTGACTGTTATTGTTGGAGGATTAGTATTAGGCATATCCAAGACAGTAGTACAACCCCCATAAAGAGCAGCTAATGAACCTGACTGAATTGTTTCTTTATGCTCAAAACCCGGCTCCCTAAAATGAACGTGTAAATCATGAGCAGCAGGCATACAAAGAACTTTTTTTGACAAGTAAGTTTTCCAGTTTTTAACTAATGGAATGAAATCTATCTCTCCAAAAACCACTTCTTCATGAGATATCTTCTCAGCTGAAACTAGTTCTGCTTCAATAGTGAGGTTGAATTTTACTTTTTGAACCATCAGGATTACGCCCATAAATACCAAAATCGGTTGTTTTTGCCAGAATTTCACCTGTAAAGACAGGTCCATCTTTACAAACACTTAAACCGGTGTCATCAATTATACATGAACCGCACAAACCTACTCCACAACGCATATATCTATCGGCCAGACTTAACTGAGTATGAGTAAGTAAGCTTTGATCAATGCTGGCTATTAAGTCTAAAACAGCCTTAAGAAAAAGCTCTGAACCACAGCCATAGATAGAATAATTCAGTTCTCCACCTTTTTTGATTTCTTTTTCTAAGAAATTTCTTAAGATATCAGTCGGGAAACCATGATAACCAAAAGATCCATCATCCGTGCAATAAGTTACGTTATTCGTAAACTGTGTAAAGTATTCCTTGAAAACTAGATCACTATCTGTCTGAGCACCGTAGATAAGAACTAACTCTTCTTGTTCTTTTTTCAATAAATCAAAAATTGATCTTATTGGTGCAATCCCTATCCCTCCAGCTATAAAAATAGCTTTTCTTCCTTTTTCATGGTTGAAACCTTTCCCAAATGGACCTCTTATACCTACTTTGTCACCTATTTTTCTTTGTTGAATTTCTTCAGTAAAACGACCCACTTTCTTAATTGATAATCCTATAAACCCTTCCTCAATATTAGTTATACATGCACTGATTGGTTTTTCATCTATTTCAGGAAGCCAAAGCATATAAAATTGTCCGGGTTTTGCAAATAGTCCTTCTCCATTAAAATAGAAGGTTTTAGTTAGTTCTGTTTCTTCTACAATTTTAACTATCTCTCTGATAATTGGTCTACCTAATCCTTTAGTATTCATTTTTTCACTCCTTGTGGGCTTTTCCTATCAGTTCTTCAAGTTTTAACCCCTTGTCTTTTAGATAAGATTCCAATTCTGAATTAATCTGAGTACCTAATTTTTCCTGATCATCAGTATAAGCAAAAGCAGTTCCTATTTCTACTGCAGAAGCACCAGCCAGCAGATATTCTATTACATCCTCTGCCGTTTCTATTCCCCCAACACCTATGATTGGCGTCTTAGGAAATCTAGAATAAAGGTCGTAAACAGCTCTTACCCCTATAGGCTTTATTGCTTTTCCAGAAAGACCTCCGGCTTTATTAGCTAATACCGGTGTCATCGTTTCAATATCAATCACCATTGCTTTCAAGGTATTTATTGCAACTATAGCATCTGCTCCAGAAGAGATAGCTATTTCTGCATAATCAGTTATATTTACTGCATTAGGTGATAACTTTACCCAGACAGGACAAGTGGCGTATTTCTTTGCAGTTGTTACAAGTGATCTGAAGAGTTCATCATCATGTAAGACGGAAAGACCAAACTTTCCACCATGAGGGCAGGAGACGTTCAACTCATATGCCAAAGGATTTAGCTGGTTAAGTTTTTCAATGATTGCTCTTATCTGCTCTTCCTCATTACCATAGATTGAATAAATAATAGGCAGCTTCTCTTCTAAATTAGGTTTCATTTTTTCAAAAAAATCTTCAACTCCAGGATTAGCAAGACCAACAGCGTTCATTGCAGAGCGTGTTTCGGGTAATAGAAAAATGGTAGGGTTAACATAACCCGCATTTGGTTTGATTCCTATACTTTTGGAAACCATTGCTCCAAAACCGTTGTTATAAACTCTCTTAATTGATGAAAAAGAAGTCCCTAATACACCAGCTGCTAGAATAAGGGGGCTTCTTATTGATATATCACCTATTTGTGTTTGAAGATCAGTCATAAGGCTTCTTCCAATTTATAATGATTTATAATGATTTATTCTAAATTAGTTTTAACTTGTTCCTCTAATAGAACTTAAGTCAACTTCAAATATTCTATCACAATAACAGCATCTTAAAGTAACCGGTTTTTTATTGATTGTTACAAACTCTTTTCTTACAGGTTCTTTTGGCTCAACATTGGTTATACAGTTAGGTTCTGGGCAATCTATTAAGTTTCTAACCATTGAAGGAGGTTCAATATCCCTTTTCTCAATAACTTCATAATCTCGAATGATATTCAAAGTTGCCCCTGGAACAACAAGACCTAGTTTTTCCAGCTGGATTTGATCCAATTCTCCTCCAATTTTGATAACATCTTTCTTGTACCCTTTACACTGGCTTGGAGCGTTAATTACTGC
>DAOWED010000056.1 GCA_030638685.1 Candidatus Heimdallarchaeota archaeon
ACAACTTTTTTTCTCTCAAAAAAAACATGACAATCTATAACATTTACATTGTTTGGAACATAGCTGTAAAATTCGTTTATAAAATTCAGTTCATTATTTGCAAGTTTTATCGGTTGAAGTGGAGGAATCTCCAATTTCTCACCAATTTATTGATCTACAAAATCTAATATGTCTGAATCTCCAGGCTCTATAATTGTTAAAACGCTACATGAATGAGGTCGTCCACACAATGCTCCTAGGTCCTGAGAAGAACGAGGAAAACCCACAACAGGGATACTTGACATTTTTGCATATGTTTCAATATCATTCTTAAGGGTAGCAGGGGTGTTATTTGCTAAGATTATCATTCTAGCTTTTCTCATCCTTGCTGCTTCTAATGATGCATTTTTTCCCATTAATACTTTTCCACTTTTTGCTGTTATTCTTATACTTGAATCCATATCCATAAGGTTCACCTTATTTCGTCTATCTTGTTTTGATCTTAATGTGACGTCTCTTTAAGACTTTCTTTGTTCGTGATTTTACACATTGTTTCAGCATAGTATTGAATTTTACAACAATGCCGTTTTAAATCAAATATCAGAAAACTTTTTCACTAAAAGGACAAAATAAAAATAGTGAGCCTCATTTTCTTGAATGAAATTGGTGATGATGAACAGGGCCTTTCTGATTTATGAAGAAGATCTTGAGTACTGAACCAATTTCATTAATAGGTGATATATATGGAAAAAACAAGTGAGAACGAATGGATTTTTAAGACCGTTGAACTGCCTAGAATGATTTCTGTAGGAAATAACTTAATTGATCAAGCTGGAAAAATCATGAACAAAGCCAATCTAGGAAAAACAGGAGTACTGATTGCTGACCCTATTACCATAAAAATTGCTGGAGAAACTACTATTGATAGTTTGGAAAAGTCAAACTTTGAAATGACACAGCACCTCATTTCAAGTGCATCTATTGGTGAATCACATGAAGTTGAAAAAGTAATAAAAGAATACGAAGCTGATTTTGCTGTTGCTGTTGGTGGAGGAGCAGTCATTGACGTGACAAAATATGGAAGTTTTTTAGCTAATGTTCCATTTGTTTCAGTGCCTACAGTTGCATCTCATGATGGGATAGCTAGCTCTCGAGCAAGTCTTCATAAGGATAATAAAAAGCATTCTTTTACGGCTCACACCCCTGCAATTGTTATTGGTGATACATCGATAATCAATAATGCTCCATTTAAATTCACTCTTTCCGGATGTGGGGATGTTATCTCTAATTTAACTGCTGTTTTGGATTGGGAATTAAGTCATCGACTTAAGGGGGAAGCAATAAGTTCCTATGCCTCTCATTTATCACGTTTAACGGCACAAATGGTTATTGAACATCGTAAAGAAGTGTACAAAGGTTCCCCATCTGTTTCAGATTTAGTTCTAAAAGCTTTAGTCACAAGCTCGATGGCAATGTGTATAGCTGGAAGTAGTAGACCTGCAAGTGGAGCAGAGCATATGTTTTCTCATGCTTTAGACGAATTATCCGCATCACCAGCTTTACACGGTGAACAATGCGGAGTCGGAGCTATACTCATGATGTATTTACATAATGGTGATTGGAAGTTGATTAAAGATACTTTAGAAGAAATTGGTGCCCCTACAACTGCAAAAGAAATGGGAATTCCTGATAAAGATATAATAACTGCCTTGACAACTGCTCACACCATCAGAGACAGATATACCATCTTAGGAGATACTGGACTTTCACAAAAAGCAGCTGAAAAGCTTGCCACAAAAACCGGCGTAATAGATTAATAAGTAAAAACAACGCTCAAATCGCTTATATAATAAATAAACTGAAATTAACTTATTCAAAAAAAAAGCGACTTTATAAGGCTTATCCCTAATTTACTCTCATAATTTATATTTCACAATTACAGAAAGAAAAAATGTTTACTTTTAGTCCTCTCTGTAACTAGTTTATAAGACAGAATGATCTAAGTTGTAATGAGAGAAATGGAAATGGAAGATCGATATAATCTAAATTTTCTTGAAGAAGAACTACATAAACCAACAGTTTTCATCAATGAAAATCTTTTATCTATTGATTATGTCCCTGAACGTCTTCCCCATAGAGAAAATGAACTGAGAGAAATATCACGTCATTTCAAAACACAGATTGAAAGACCAGGTGAAGTAAGTCGAAGGTTAATTATTAGTGGACCAGTAGGAAGCGGGAAAACGTCAATCACTAAGAAATTCGGCCAAATGCTATTCAGAAGTGCATTAAAAAGAAACATTGATTTACATTATATTCACATTAACTGCAGAACCCAAAAATCAAATTATATGGTCTTACTGGCAATAGCTCATGAATTGAATAAGGATATCCCCAACAGAGGATATTCGGCAGAAGAAGTTTTGAAAGCAATCATTTCATTTATAGAAACGAATGATAAGATCTTATTTATAGTTCTGGATGAATTAGATTATTTTGTTAAGCGAAACGGTGCTGATCTTCTTTACGATTTGACAAGAGCTTTTGATTCACAGCTTAATCCAACACAAAGAATTTCATTAGTTGGAGTAGCTAGAAGTGCTAATTTCATGCAAAAACTTGATGAAAGCACAAAAAGCGCTTTGTCAGCTTCAATCATGAAATTAGATTCATATACTTCAAATCAACTTAATGAGATACTCCAGTCTAGAATAAGTCAATCATTCGTCGAAGGCGCAGTTTCTCACGAAGCTATTAAACTGGCCGCAGATGTCGCTTCTGAGAGGGGTGACGCTAGGCATGCTCTAGAACTTATATGGTATGCTGGAAAATATGCAGATGATGAAATGTCTTCTATGGTCTTTCCTGACCATATAAGAAGAGCCAAAGCTACAATTAACCCAAGTTTGAGACATGAAACCCTAAAATCTCTTAGCTCACATGAATCCATTACATTACTAGCAATCGTTAGATCTCTTAAATATTCAAGAAATGCTTATGTGGAAACAGGAAGTGTTGAAAGTAATTATCAACTTATTTGCGAAGAACTAGGTGAAAGAGCGAGGGGGCATACTAGCCTTTGGACTTTTATTAAAGAATTAGAGAGACACGGAATTATTATGACAAAACTATCAGGAAAAGGTATTAAAGGAAATACAACACTTATCAATCTTCCTGACCTTCCAGTCACAGTTCTCGAAAAAGAACTTCTTAAAAAATGGTTTGGTGGAAAATAATGAGTAAAAATGATAATTCATTAGAAAATTTACTAGGTTCCAAATGCCGAGTCAAGATTATGTGCCTTTTAGCAAAGCATAACGAATTAAATATCTCTGCTATTGTTAAAAAAGCTGGTTTGAATAATAAACTAGCACGACAACACTTGAACGTTCTTAAGAAAATGGATATGATTCAAGAAAAAAATTTTGGGAAAATAAGAATTTATAGATACAAAAAAGAAAATGTAAAAGCTAAAGCTTTTGCTAGTTTAATAGATGTTTGGGGAGAAAATTAAAGAGAAAAACCTTTTTTTTTGACTAACTTTGGTAAATTTTTATATTAATCACTGCCTAAACATAAATTTCTCACAACAGAAATTTAGATAGAAGATCTTTGCTTGACGATTCGGTGAAAAGTAATATTTCCACATTCAGGACAATGATCCATTTTTTTCTGAAAAACTGCTTTGCAAGCAGTGCATCTCCAAATAAATGAACGTTTTTCAGTAATGGATCGCTTCAATAGATCATAGTATTTTATGTTTAACGAGGTACATACATTCTGAATATCAAAGTCGCCTGACCATATTTCAACTTCTCTTTCTTGCTTGATGTCCAAAGCTAAAGCTAAAACACTTAAATCTGCGTCAGAAAGATCATTAAGATTCCCCATTTTTAATGCGAGAGACTTAACATATTCCAAAGATGAAACAGAGGGGCTCATTAAAGAAATCTCAGAAGCATCAATTAAAAGTTGCAATAAATAGCGATCAGAAGCATTTCTAATTTCTGCAAAAATGAGATTTGTAATATAAAAATCAATTTTTGGGTTTGTTAACTTATCGGAGCGCAAAGAAGGGATAAGAACAGAGCTATCAAGAATAACCGTTTTAAAACTAATAATATTTCCCCCTAAAGAAGACGATTTTTCCCAAGAAATATCTTTGTGCTTAATTTATTGAAAAAATTATCTGAAAAGGAAATAAAGTGACAATTTTCATCTGATTTGAAAACATCAATACTTTGATTTGAGCCAATTTCACTTATTTTTTCTCCATCACAAAAAACGAATGCTTGATTATCTTTTGATGCATTTATTAAAGAGACAATTTTAGAATCACTCACAATTAAAGGTTTAACTTGTGGGAAAAAAGAACATATAGGAGTAACTTGAATTATTGGAAGATAAGGAGTTGTAACAGCTCCACCTGCCGCAAGTGAATAGGCAGTTGAACCGATTGGAGTACTAACAATCACTCCATCACCTACATATGGAGGAAACTCAAAATCATTTATTTGAATTTTAACGCGAATCGGTCGGCCAGTTTCTGCACCACTAATAACAACTTCGTTCAAAAAAACATGTTCATTATTGTTAATTGAGAAAGAAAGCTTAGAAACAGACTTAACTTGGTATTCATGTTTAATTAGGAGCGGTAAATAGTCAATAATTTCATCATTATTAATCTCACATAAAAAACCAAAAGAACCACAATTTATTCCCAGTATCTTGTTTTCCGGGAGAGATCTAGCAGTTCTTAGAATTGAACCGTCTCCTCCGAAAACAAGAATGAGACAATCTTTACTTACCTCATATTGAGGTAAGGATGAATATGATAGATCATCGTGAAGCTCATTCAGTTTTTCTTCCAATATAGGATCTAATGTAAACATGATTGAAGGATAATTAGCGGTTAGCTCTTCTATTAAAGATAGAATCGACTCAAACGATATATCTGTTAAATTTGAAATAATATGAAAGGTTGGATTTTTAGCTGACAGATTTTCATCCTCATGTGATTGTACACTGATGTTAAGAAGTAATAATATAAAAAATGTTATTCTAGACATTTAAAAATTGATTAAGTGCCCCGGCCGGGATTTGAACCCGGGTCCATGGATTTCTCCAATTCCGCCAAATAGGTGTGGACACGAGAGTCCACGATGCTTGGCCGGACTACACCACCGGGGCCATGTTAACTCAATAGCTACATGTAATTATTTAAACTCTTTTTTTGATCATACGTAAAATAAATTATTATTGCGTTCCAAAAAACAAGGATGTCAATGCCAAGGAAATAGCACCGGACGTGCTCAATGGTCCTTGGAATAGTGAATGATAGTTAATGTCCAAAACTGATAAGTCACTGACAATACTTCCATGAGAAAAACCTCCGAAAATTATTAACGGAAAATGTGCAGAATGCAGAAGAGAACTCAAATCCATTCCTCGAATGAATTGACCAGATTTAGTGAAAAGAATTTTTTTATCTGATTTCTTAAAATCAGAACAAATAAGTTCTTTTAATGATTTTTTCCGTAGTTTTAACAGTTCTTTCCCATCTGGAGGTACTCTACCTTTTTCAAATAATTGTTTTATAAGCCCAGTAAAGCTTCTTTCAGAGCGGGAAAGCCTAGTTTCAGACGATATGTCAATTACTGAATTTTGAAGTGTATGAACTTTCACAATAACTTCAGTTTGTTGAAATGTAGGAGAATCCAAAATCGCAAGAAGAGAGCGATGAATTATGTCAGGGCGACCCCTTTTTTCTTTGTTTAAAGAAGGAAGTTCTTTGTAAATACTAGAATGAGCAATTTTATCTAAAACTAAACCCCTATATTTGTCATTTTTGCTTGAAAGTTTTGCTGAAATGATCATTTCCTCTGTAATCACTTCTAAAGAACTATCAGCAATAATTATTCCGAGTTTCTCCATTTTCCACCTATGAAGTAAAGATAAACATATTAAATACCATTTCGTTAATAGATTATCGCGAGTGTCTGTTAATCACAGATGCGAAGCAAGGGACAATTAAAATTGGATGATCTTAAGCTGTCGAAACTCGCGATCACTTAAACTAAGAAATTTTCTCTTAAAAACTATCATTTTGAGCGTATTTAAGAGAAATAAATAATTCAACCTTCAGTATTCTTTAGGGGTTTATTAATCGAGATTTTTAATGATAAGTAGTAATCTGATCTCTGAAGGTTAAAATGAGAACATTCTCTTTTCATACGGATGAAAGAGAGAGAATGTAGTGGCATCACTCACTATTCATTCAAGTTAATATGTAGTTATTGACAGTTACCAGTTTGATTCAAATAGAATATAACATGAGATTATTATTGCTTCAGCTTATGAAGAGAGGACAATTGTGACATCAGTACAGACGATCTATAATCCGAACCAAGAAATTGAAAATGATTTTTCCTACATAAATGAGAATTCTACCTTGGTTTTTAGTTTAGAGAATATAACGAAAAAATACCAAAAAACAAAAAGAAAAAGAGCAAAAAAAGGTTTTAATCTTAATCAAAGAATATTTGGGAAGAAAGTCTCGAGTAATATCGAAGCTCTTGATAACGTTTCTTTAAATGCAAGACATGGAGAGATCATTGCTATTCTAGGTCCAAATGGAGCTGGAAAAAGTACTCTTATTAAGATTCTTCTTGGTATAATTCAACCAGATTCAGGTGAAGTATCTATCTTTGATCAAAGTCCTATGATTAAAAGGACGAAACTTATGAGAAAAGTTGGAGTTATTTTTGGTCATAGATCGCAACTGTGGAGGCATGTTCCTATTAAAGCATCCCTTGATTTTGCTTCAAAAATCTATAATGTTAATCCAGAGGCTTATAAAGAGCGATTAGATTTTCTTGACAGCTACTTAGACATAAAAACCTTATATGACAAAAGTCCAAGACACCTTAGTTTCGGACAAAGAATGCGTTGTGAAATTGCTTTTTCATTAATTCATAAGCCTGAATTCCTAGTTTATGATGAAGCAACGATAGGATTAGATGTTTTAGCTCGAGAAAAAATATTGAAATTATTAAAATTCATTGCTACTTTTGATCAGACAACAATTATATTAGCTTCACACATCATAGGCGATGTAAATAATTTAGCTGAACGGGTAGTACTTTTGAATAAAGGAAAAATTGAGTTTGATGGGTCACTCACCAGCTTCAAGGAAAAATTTTCATCAAACAAAGTCTGTTCTTTATCTTATTCTAAAATAAAAAACATGGAATTATACCACAGAATAATTGACAAATATAGCCTAAAAACACAAGACGGTTCACTGACAGGAGAAGTATCGAATACCGAAAATTCGTATGGAAAATTCATAGAAGAAGCTATGAAAGCAGTTGAAGTGACAGATATTCATGTTGGGGAACCACCGTTAGAAGAGATTGTGAAAGTAGTATTCAATACAATTTGAGGGATATGTATGCTGATTATTGAACCGAATCCAAATGAAAATTATTTTATTAAAGATGAGAGTCCAAATAGTATTAGAATATGGATAGCATATTTCAAAATATCATTTAAACAAGCTCTTGAATTCCCTCTTGATACATTAGGTAGGCTAGTTCTGAGCATTATCAGAGTAATTATTTGGTTAAGTTTTTGGAATGTAATGATGTTAGTTTCAGATGTTTTTGACCAGTGGTCTCAAGGTGAAATTCTTGTATGGATAGGTTTTATGGAGATTTCCTGGACTCTTTTAAATTTCGTTATAGGGTGGGATGTTATGATGTATTATATTTCAGACATAGGTATCGAAATTGAACTAACTAGACCTGTTAACCCTTTATTTCAATTTGCAGGATCAAATATTCCTATTAAGAATTCATTTGGATTTTTTGTCGGTATTGCATTAATTACACTGGGATGGGCTAATGGGGCAAAACTATATTTATTTGGAGTAATTATTGGATTCTTAGTTCAGCTTTGTGGAATAATTGCATTAGGTGCTTTATTTGGCATAGGAAGCTGTACTGGATTTTGGTTTGGGCGAGCAACTTGGCCAAGTAAAATTCTTGGGCAAATTTTGACTTGGGTCAATCGAATGCCTATTTTCATATTACCTCTTTCCATGATCATGATTTTTACAATTGGGATACCTATTGGACTCTTAGCCTCTATTCCCGCGGCTATGTCGCTATATCAAGGATATTATGCCTCTTGGCCACTAATGATTTTAACTCTGTTTGGATCTTTAATCATTGCAATAACTCATGTGAAGATCCTAGTTTTTCTCTGGAATAAGGGATTACACAGGTATGAATCCGTTGGAGGGAGATGAAATGGCAATAACAACTTATTATCATGCAACTAAAATGTCATGGGCAAATTATCGAGCATATTTTGGTGAGTTCTTAGCCAGCCTTTTTTTTGCGCCATTTATTTTTATTTTTCAATACTTCATCTTTAAGATGATATATCATCAAAAAGACGAAATAGGAGGATATTCCTTTAAAGTGGTGATGGCATATTCCGCTATTGTAATTTTGTTGGCTTTGAGCTACCCTAGGGTAAAAGTATCATTTGTTCTTGAAAGAGAAATCAGTTCAGGAACTATAACAACTCGGATTTGTCTACCAGTTAACTACCCATTTTTCTATTTTACAACCTATCTTCCTCAAACAATGATTTCAATACTTACAGGAATTGCTGGTTATCTATTTATTGCAAATGTACTCCATTTGTTTCCAACGGCTACAGCAATAAACGTTATTGTTTTCATAATATGGACTTTTCTTGCCGCTTATTTATCCTATTCTATCTTTTTCTTGATTGGTGTATCTACATTTTACTTTGGTCAATCATCATTTCTACGTGATACGATTGATATTATCCAGAAATTATTAGGAGGAGTTTATTTTCCAATAATATGGCTTCCTGTGTGGGTAATTTCTATGGTTAATATTTTACCATTTGCAATAATTTATGGAATTCCTGGTCAAATTTTAACAAATCATATTTCACTTTATGAGCTTAAAGAAGAGATGTTAATGCTTGTTTTATGGGTTATTATTGGTAGTTTATTAATGAATAAGTTTTGGAAAAAGGCAATTAAAAGGTTTGATGGAGCCGGAGGATAACGGTATTCAATAGTTGTTCAATATGACTGTTTTTGTTATAAAAATTGTTAAATGAAAAATTTAAATACAAAGTATATGGGTTATGACCGAAAAAAACTGATGTTGAATAAAAACTCTTCTTTAATCAAGTCCTTATACAGTCCACGAGTCTTAGAACAATCATTTTTTAATAGAGTGCAAAATTAGAAGAGTTGTAAGCAATTTACCTTCACTATTTAGATGGTGAAAAAAACTGCTAAGAATCGTCAATAGTAGTTCTTTTATAGAACCAATTGATAGAATGAATCCCGAGGAAATGTAAGTTTCTTCAAATCTTAAAACTCAATGCGGTTTTCTCCAGACGGAGAGAACTAAGAGTGTGGAAAAATCTACACGTAGAACAAAACAATTCTTTCTGCATGAAAGAGTCCCAAAAAGTGTAAGTGCAACAACAAAATAAGTACAAAGTTGAGAATAAGCACAAAATAAATGACTCCTAAATAAAATTCAATATAATTCAATTCTGGATAAGATTTAAACCTGCGAAACGTCATATTAGGAATGTGTGAAGAAATTCACTCCAGTATAACCCCACTGGAGATAAACACCCTAAAACTGGTTGATCCTGCCAGATGCATCTTATATCCGATGGCACTTAGGTATGCAAGTGTAGGATATTTTTATATCCTCGCGAAAAGCTCTGTAACACGTCGGGAAGCTGCTCTTAGGTTTGGTATAACGTCGGAAAACTGACCATAATCCCAAATAATCAAGGTGTGCTGGAATGCCCCATTGATCAAAGATATTCGCCTAAGAATGCCCCGGCGGCTCATTATGCTAGTAGGTGGGGTCACGGCCCACCTAGGCGATGATGAGTATGGGCACTGAAAGGTGTAGCCCAGAGAAGGACACTGAGACAAAGGTCCTGGCCCTACGGGGTCCAGCAATCAGGAAAATTCTACAATACACGCAAGTGTGATAGAGCCATTCGGAGTGTCAGGCTATCGCTTGACTGTCAATGAATGTAAACAGTTCATAAAGGAAGCAGAGGGCAAGGCTGGTGCCAGCCGCCGCGGTAAAACCAGCTCTGCGATGGGATGCAATATTATTTGGCCTAAAGTGGGCGTAGCGGGCTTCATCAGTCCTCCGTTAAATCTACTCGCTCAACGAGTAATCAGCGGAGGATACAGTGAAGCTAGAGATAGGGAGAGGACAAGAGTACGATAGAGGAAGCGGTGAAATGCGATGATCTTAATCGGACTGCCTGTGGCGAAGGCGCTTGTCTGGAACTAGTCTGACCGTGAGGCCCGAAAGCCAGGGGAGCGAAACGGATTAGATACCCGTGTAGTCCTGGCCGTAAACGATGCGCTCTAGGTGTTGCAAAAGTCAAGAGCTTTTGCAGTGCCTTAGCGAAGGCATTAAGAGCGCCGCCTGGGGAGTACGGTCGCAAGGCTGAAACTTAAAGGAATTGACGGGAGCTCACCACCAGGGGTGGATGCTGCGGCTTAATTCGACTTAACGCGAGAAAACTTACGCGGGGCGACTGACCAATGACTCTCAGGTTGATGACCTTAGAGGAGGATCAGAGTGGTAGTGCATGGCCCGCTCCAGTTCGTGTCTTGAGGCGTCCGGTTAAGTCCGGTAACGAGCGAGACCGTCAGTCCTTGTTGCTAACAGTAAGCTTAGGCTTAGCTGAGAACCCGAGGACGACCGCTATGGTTAACATAGAGGAAGGTGACGTCAAGGCGAGGTCAGTATGCTCCTATATCCCCGCGGCCGCACGCGGCATACATTGGCTGTGACAATGAGATGTGACCCCGAAAGGGGAAACCAACCTCTAAACGCAGTCTCAGTTGGGATCGAGGGCTGTAATCGCCCTCGTGAACGAGGAATCCCAAGTAATCGTGTTTCATTATGACACGGTGAATACGTCCCTGAGCTTTGTACACACCGCCCGTCGTTGCACCCGAGTGAGCTCTGCCTGAGGTAGTGTCAATTTGACATTCACGAAGGTAGGGTTTGTAAGGAGGCAAAAGTCGTAACAAGGTGTCCGTAGCGGAAGCTGCGGACGGATCACCTCCTACGTTTAAGGGGGGCTTAGCCCCCCTTCTTTTTAAACTTTCACTAAGTTTTTGAGGCTCCATGAATTAGAAGAATTGTTATTTGTTTTTTTTTGAATTATTGGTTTTAATGGTATTATCTTTTTTCTATGTATTTCTTTATTCTATTTACTCCTTCTTTCATTTTCTCCTCATCTGTTCCTCCATAAGACAATCTCAAATAGCCTTCTCCTCTTTTCCCAAAAACGCTTCCTGGTATAGACAATACTTTTGCCTTTTCTAACAGATCCCACGCTAACTTGTTATCATCTTTTTCTATGGCCATTGTATTCACAAAAAAATAATAAGCTCCCGGCGTTGCCTCAAAAGTCATTTCAGGGTCAAGTTGTTTTAATTCAAGAATCATCTTCTTTCTTATATTGCCAATTTTAGCTATGTTTTCCTTGAATTTTTTTCTATCCTTAAGTAGCTCCAAAGCCATTTTTTGACTGGCAGTTGGACAGCATATTGCGATTGTGTCTTGTGCTTTCAACAAGCTATCAAGCATATGCTCTGGATATCCAATATATCCCACTCTCCAACCTGATATTCCAAAAACTTTGGATAAGCTTCCAATAGTTATTACATTATCTTTTATAGATCCTATTGATTTCAAGCTTCTAAATGAATCATCAAAAGCAAAGAGACCATAAGTTTCATCGCTTATTATTGCTAAATTATTCCTTTCAGCGAGTTCTCCTAGTTGAATTAGTGAATCATGGGTGTAAATTGCCCCTGTAGGATTATTGGGAGATACAATCACAATAGCTTTTGTTCTGCTTGTGATTTGGTTCTCAATGTTTTGCAGATCAAGTTGCCAGTTATTAGATGTCTGTGAAACCTTAACTTTTCCGCCTATCATTTCTATAGCCATTTTTTGATTGAAATAATATGGGGAAGGTAAAATTATCTCATCTCCAGGATCCAGAAGCGAAAAAATAACATTCATGAAAGCTTGATTTGCCCCAGAAGTTAGTATAAGATCAGAAGGAGCGTATTGAACGTGAAATTCATCATGTAAAAATGATGACAGTGAAAATCTAAGTTCTTCGATGCCTTCATCAGCAGAATAAATATGATCTTGACGCTTAAAATTTTCAACAAAATTATTGAATAACGATGACTGGGGAGTAAAAAAGGGTACTCCTTGACCAAAACTAATTACATCTTGAAGTTCACTAGCAGCTCGATTAAGTTTTACAATTGGTGGAGGAGATATTTTTGATATTCTTCGAGAAGGTTTCATGAGTAAAAAAGTAGTATACTTTTCATAAGTATTACTTTCAGCCACCTAGTGACAAAAGTTTCGTATGGATTTTTAAAAAGGTTAAAAACAATAATGAATAAGCCATAAAGCAAGAATCTGTATAACGTAGTGTTATATGCAATAAACAAAAATTATTCAAATTGCGTATTTATTACTTATGGGGATTGAAATGCGGGTTTTTGCTCAAGATTCAACTATTGTAGTATTTATATCAAAATCAAAAATAGTAGGAGATGAGATTCGATAAGGTCCAAGTTTCGCCAGAGCTGATGATATTCCCAAATAACCAAAAAGAATATTTAGGATTCGTTTCACATTCACTTTTGACTGAATCACCAATAAATGACGATTACAAAGTCTTTACTGGTAAACTTTCAGCTCTATTGTATGAGACAAGTTTCTCATTTATTATAAAACTCACAAAAAACTTCAAACCAACAATCCATCAATTAATTAAAGGAGAAACTATTGAAGCAACGGCACAACAAGCATCGATTATCAAGAGAAGGATGACCAATTTAATTTCATTAGTTTCAGAGAATTTGGTGTTAAAGCCAAACGATCAAACAGTTTTCTTAGAAGATATCAAAGAAAATATTCCCAAATCAATTAAAAAGACAAAAAATAGTATATTATTACTAAAAAATGCAGAAAATGAAAAAAAATGTCTTATTCTTTGTATACTACGAACTAATTCAGACATGAATTCCGAAGTTAACGATATAATTCAATCAGCTTTATGTTTTGATGAAAGTGAAATCAATATCTATGGAAGCAAAGAAAAAAGTGGGAAAAAGAAAAATGGGAAAAAGTCACATATGACAGGAATAATGATAAAATTCATTACTGAAAAAGAAGAAAGAGCAAATGAAATTCTTGTAGCTTTTACAAGCAAAATTGAAGGATTACAGCAAGAAAGAAATATGTCACTTGAATTTATGTCCCAAAGAGAAGTAAAACAGAACTTACTAAAAACAATTATTGGAGTATCTTGGAAAAATAATCCATTATCAATTGAAAACTACTTACATATTCCTTTATTCCTCAAAAGAGAAGAAACAATGGAATATGAGACAATAGAAAACGATCCAACTGAAAACAAGATTGAAACAGTGAAAGTAGAAGTTACAAGAAGCCATAAACGGCAAAGTGGGGAAATTGTAAATTTTGTTAAGAAAAGGAAATCAAAAATCACGAGAAAGGATCAAATACCTAAAATACAGAGAAAAAAACAACTTGAATCATCAATACTCGACTATTTTCCAATGGCAACAGATATGCCTATTCCAAGCCCAGAAATTACAACTGAACCGCAAAACATTAAGAGTGAACCAACAATTGAAAAAATACACAATAGAGAAATTCCAGATCAAAAACCTGTATCTAAGTCTACAATTATTAGTGAAAAACGTAAACAGTACGATTTAGAGAAAAAAGAAAACGTAATATCACGCTTAATTATACATTATAAAAAACAAGGCTATGCAGCATTTCCATCAGCGACACCATTCCCTGAAAGTCAAGAAAAATTTGACTTGGTCCTGAAAAAGGGTTATCAGGTATTTGCAGTTTGGGTCGAAGGTCAGGCAACCAAGGAGTTGATTGAGAAGTATACTACTTTGATTTCAGATATTAGAAAGCAATATCCACATGTTCATGTAAAATATGCGTTAATTGCTTTTAGTTCTAAGGTTGCGACTCCAATTCCACTTGCTCACGATATGGGGATTTCAGTTTTATCTGTTGATGATATACTTAGTGAACCGATAATGGCATTGGCAAGTAGTTAATTTGAAAGACGCTCCTTCAAAATTTGAGAAACTTTCTTTCCATCAGCTCTATTATTAGATTTGGTCATAATTTGACCCATCAATAACCCCATAACTCTCATTCCTTTTTCAGAAATTTCAGCTGCATTAGTTTCAAAAACCTCATCAATGATTTGAATAAGTTGCTCATCATCTAATGATGTCAAACCTTCTAAGATAATTAATTCCTTAAATGATTTATCAGAAGATTTGGAGAAACTCTCGAGAAGAGGAAGTAGTACACTTGGAACTAAACTATTCGTCTCATATTCGGAGAAGAGTTCCAGAAGATTATCGTCAGTAAGATTGAGCTCAAAACCATCTCTTTTCAAAGATTTTATCGTTTCAAGTATTGTTGTAGCAACTAAAACAGGATTAACTTTAGTATTGGATACAATTTTTTCAAAGATTGCTAATCTTGGGTCAAGAACAAGTTTTTCGGAAAGGTTGCTAGATAAATTATAGTCTTTTTGTAAACGAATTAATCTATCTTCAGGAAATTCAATCTCAACAGCATTTATTCTCTCAATAAAATCAGAAGTAATAGAGATTGGAGGAAGATCAGTTTCAGGATACATTCTGGCTCCGCCAGGTAAAGGTCTAAGATAACCCGAAGTTCCATCCACTCGAGGAGCTCTTACTTCATTAGGAATACCATTCAACCATAGGTTCAAGACGGCTTGAATCATGGAAACCGTTTTTTGAGCCATAATTTCAGTGCCAATAAGTATAGCATATCCATCTTGATCTTCACACTTCAAATCAGTTTTTAACTGATTCAAGGTTTCTGTTGTTATTCCATATTCTGAAATTTCATCTGAATGGATGATACCTCCTGCTTGAGCAGCTACTTTAGCTATTTCACTAAACTCTGTACCTACCCTATAATTTGGTTGAAGCTCTAGTCCTATTAATTTATCAAAAAGTGGTAATGAAAAACCAATAATCTTTTTGCCTTTTTCAATGGATGATTTGATTAATTTATGTTTAACCGATTTAAAGTTAGCAGTTACATCCTTTATTATAATTTTAGAGATATGTTCGGCTGTAAAACCCCTAGATTTAAGCTCTTTTTGAAGTTCAATCATTCGCATTTGTCGAATAGCTTCATTTGTAACAAAAGTCTCAAGCATGTCTAATTCCTGAACACCTTTGATTTCCACTCGAGAACCACCAGTTATTGATACATTTAGATCTTGACGAATGGTGCCCAATCCCCGTTTAACATAACCGGTTGAACGAAGTAGGGATCCAATTCGAGAAGCCACATCAGTAACTTCAGATGGGGTTGTCATGTCTGGGGAAGTTGCAATTTCGATTAAAGGAATACCGAGTCTATCGAGCCTGAACACTCGAGAACCCTTTTCATAGCCTATATTTTTAGCTGAATCTTCTTCAAGGCAAGCCAAATAAACGCCTATTTTCTTTCCTTTAACATCGATGAAAGAATTATTATCACCAACAGCAATGATAGAAGTTCTCTGAAACCCAGAAACGTTTGATCCATCAACAATTGTTTTTCTGCAAATAATAACTTCATCAACTAATTTAAGATTAAAAAGACGTTTTGCAATTACTGAAGCGCGAAAAATAGCTTCTGGATTAACAGTATTAATAGGTTCTTCATCTAATTCAATCAAACAATTACTATCGGAATAGGCCTCATAGATGATATTTTGTTGTTTTTTCTGCTCAAATTTTGCAGAAATATCAATTTCTCCTGTTTCACCAGAAAGAGCACGTAACTGTCTTTTTATGCGAATATCTGGCTCACTTTCTCTAATGACAGCAGGACATGGACAAAACAGTTTTGAACCATATTCATCTAAGGGAAATTTATCGGAATAGCCTCTATGATCCGGAGCAAGAAGTTGTTGATGAAATTCAATACCTACTTTGAAGCCTATTTTATCATAATTTAAGTTACTTGGAAGTTCAGCTTTCATGACGATACCTCCTTGAAGTCACTATCCATTCGAGAATGGGAAATTTCACCTGCAATATTTGTTAACATATGTTTCTGTACCTCAGAAACGTTTGAAAATTGACCCAGTGCACTTCCTAGCTTTACATAAGCAGTTTCAGCGAGCATATCCTCAAGATAAGTCATGCCTGCCAAAAGATTTAACCTAAGTGATTTGTAAACATAAGGATGAACACGACCATAAATGCATTGAGAAGTCATTCCCATAAAAATTTCTTCTTCATGAGCTCTTTCAACTTTGGGTAACCATGAACGAGATTCTTCACCTAAAGGAGGGAGTGTGGGGAGATGGCCTAAACCGGTTCCTTCAAAAATGACGCCCTTAATTCCCTTATCAATATACCAATCTAGTAAAGAAGGATCACTTCCAGGAAATACCTTTATTAAAGCAATATCTGGTTCAAATGAGGTGTTACTGATTGTTTCATCAAATTGAAGTTTAGGATAGTTGTTGTTGATGATGTCTATTTTACCTGAAGAGTGTATCTTGACTAATGGGTCTTCATTTATCGCCTTGAAAGCATCACGACGTGAAGAATGCATTTTTCTTACCCGTGTTCCTCGAATAAAATGACATGCTTCGTCAGAGGAATTACTATGCATAGTAACCCCAACAACTGCTCCATCGAAATTCGCAGCTATCCTTGATGCAGAAATTAAGTTTAAAGCTCCATCAAAACTTCCTCTATCAGAAGATCTTTGCCCTCCGGCCATTGCAATAGGTCCACTTATTTGAGGAAGCATGAAACTAAGAGCTGCACTAGTAAAATGCATGCAATCGGTTCCATGAAGAATTACGACACCATGAGATCCATTATTTAATGTTTTTTCAATGTTTTGCGCAAGTTCGACCCATTGCTTATACCAAATTTCTTCACTTCCAATCTGATAAAGTTGTTTAACCTCAAAGAAACTTATCTCATCTAAAAGCTCAGGAAGGGAATGATAAATTTCTTCGGGGCTTAAAGCCATTTCTACTCCTCCTGTAAGATAATCGACACGACTTGCAATTGTTCCACCAGTTGCAAGAAGAGAAATCTGAGGTAAGGATTCTTTTGGAGATAACGTAAGAGTTGGAAACTGAGCAAGAGTGAAAGATTTACCAGTTTTAGCTATTTTCAAAGAAGAGGAATACTCAATTCCAATATTATAACCATTTGAAAGTTTGAGAATTATTTTGCTTTTGTCACCCAACTCAATTCGTGGGAGTAAATATCCTTCTAGAGAAAAATCATCAGAAGATATCTGAATTTGATCTCCAGAGTTTATGTCAAGAGATTTCAATCTCTTCAGTATTTCAGGAGAATAATTTCCAAGGTCATATTTTTCATTTTCCATGAATATTCCTACTTTGTTTTTTTTTATTGCGTTTAAGATGTCAAACATCAATTAGTGTAAACTTGAACTATTATTAAGGAAACATTTTGTTAAGTGTATCCTTGAAATTTCTATTTGAATGGGAAGGGATGTTATTGGTTATTCCTACAAGGTTAGTGTTTTTTTGAAGTAAAGAAACTAAAGCATTAATTGATGATGAATTCCAACTCATTTGATCCCAACAAAGCCAAATAGGTATTTTATTATTTAGTGTTGAAATGTGATTTAAAACTGATTCTTCAAACTTGTCCCTAAAAATCGATGGAGAACTAAACTCAAGTTGAACGAAAGGATGAACCTCAAGAAGCTCAATAGGGATTAGTCCCCAAATAGGATGAAGTAATCTAACTTGAAGTTTATCCCATATTTCTTTATCATAATGAGTTAAACCTTCAATCATGTCCTTCATTTTCTGGTATATATTACTATCAAAATCAATAGCAACCAACAAAATATTTTTAGCTTGAGCGTTCAAAAGACGATTTACGCGAGATAATTTTTTCGAGAAATTATGAAAATTAGGTTGGTTAGTACTAATTTTTGTAATAATATGAGGTTTTGAACCAATGGTGCTTACAGGAGCAGAATCCATCCATTTATTAGTAATTAGATTATGATAAGCTTTAAACAATGCTGGATGCGATGATATTCTTGCTTCCAATAATTCACTTAACGTTCCCTCTTTGATCGCTTGTTTAATAGTTCTAATTTCACCTTGTGATACCCATAAATTATGCCTGGCAAGAAAAGCCATTTGATCCATTTTATTAAGTTCTCTAATTGTTTCAGGAGTTGTTTTCGAACATTCTGGACAGTCACAAGGGAAATAATCAAGGTTTTCAATTCTTTTTGTTCCAAAGCGTGTCATATATCGCCCATCTTTTGCCATTAAAACATAAGCAGCACTATCGAAAGTATCACATCCTAAAGCAACGCTAAAAGCGAAAATCATCGGATGACCTCCTCCAAAAAGATGCAAGGGGCGATCTAAAGGAAGATTTTGTCTACTTGTAAGAATCATTTTGCCTACGGTTGTGTAAGCATAAGAAGACATGATTGGTGCAATTGAACCAATTGCGAACATTTGATAGGATGGAAGGAAGTCACTAGCTATGGCTTTTTCAGTAAAATAACGAATTAGTTCTATTCTCTTACCACCTTGAATAGGTAAGGTCCATATTCTGTCTTTGTCTAAAAATTCAAGAGCTTGCTCAGCTCTTAGAAGAGTTTCATCAACTTTTTTCTTGGCACTTTCGAAACTATCAGTCATTGAAGTGGGAATATCAAGAATCACACCAATATCAGCGTTAACTTTTTGCTGCAAAGCTAATGATTCTTCAAGAGAAAGCTCAATATCACCATACATTAAGATTTGATATGCACCAGAATCCATCATTACAGTTCCATCGAAATCCAAGCGTTTGTGAATATCTATAGAACTAGGATCTTCATGGCGCTTTGATAGAAGATAAGCACTCGTAATTACACTATCAAATTTAAATATTTCAGATAAGTCTCGAGGGGAGACAATGTTGTTACTTGATCCAACAACAGGAAATAAAGCCGGAGTTTCAATTTTACCACTAGGTGTCTGAATTTCACCAATACGACCCCAAAGATCATGTTCTTTTACTTCAAACATAAAGATACCTACTAGTATTCCAAGCTTAAGTGAAAATTTCACTTAAAAAAATTAATGATAATAAAAATAACAAAAGAGAGAAAGAAACTACTCATTCTTTTCAGCTAAAAATTTGTCATAAATACTTCGTATTCGTTCAGCAACGGGTCCATCGCCAACTACGCCATCTTCAGAAATTTTGAAGCGATCTAACACTCTAATAACTCCTGCTTCTGAGAATAGTTTAACATTTTGGGGTTGAAACATATTAGCTAATTCTTCAGCTAGACCTTCAAGGTCAAATGGTTTATCAGCTAAAGTTAATTCAATAATATTTTGACCAGATAGAAAAACACGATGGTATTGCTGAGCATCACATATAGCTTCTGCTAATATTACATTCAATCTATTTGGTTCCAAAGCTCTAAGAAGACCAATATAGGTTTTTCCATTACTCATTACTACTTGAACCCTCTTCCCTTGAAAAATAGTAAGTTCATTCATGAACCCTCGACTTGCTGCAGATGACATTTTAATCTCTTCCTAATTGACTAAATGATCGTAGACGGAGTTATTTTAATTGTTTTTCCAATAGTGTAAAATGATTAGAAAGAAAATTATCATTACGCAAATGAGATACAAGTATGTGAAAATAATCTTAATATTTATATGAAGTATCAAGCAATACAAAATTCAAGGAAAGAGTGAGATAAGCACGAGAGATACTAAAGGAAATAATCTTAATTTGTTCAAAAAAGAATGAATTGTAAAACTTACAACAATGAGCAAATTTAAAACAAGTGAAGAGCCCACAAGGGTAGGTGTAAATAATGGGAAAAGGAACCCCCGCTTTTGGAAAACATAATAATAAACTTGTTCACGTTGTATGTCGAAGATGTGGAAAACGAAGTTATCATCAACGAAAAAAGCGTTGTGCTAGCTGCGGTTTTGGTAGAACAGCTAGTAGAAGAGTGTATGCTTGGAATAAAAGAACTTGAAACCTTTGAGTTTAAATATTCTTAATTATCTCCCCCTCTAACAATTCTTTTTGCAGTGGCTAAATAATGACAAAATGGAAAAATTGTTTTGAAAGAACAGAAAATACTCTTTCAAGCATATTAAGTGATTCAAAACTAGCCGCAGTGGGAGATATTTATGTAAATCTAATTTATTCGATTGCAAGATCTTCATACAACAAAAAAGGAGCTATTCATGTATGGGATAAATCATTAGCTGAAGCATTAAGAAGAGCTGAGCTAAGAAATTTAATGTCATCAAAGCTGAAATCAGGGGAAATTGCTGACGGAGCTGAAGCATTCATTTTTTATTCATTTATTAATGAAATTATGAGTTTAGATGAGATGAGTAATTTCTTGATAGATGAACTTAAAACAAAAGATTTGACAGAAAGATCAAGAGAAAAAATTGTAGCACAAGAAGCCTTTACTAAACTTCTTATACATTTAAAAGAAAAAATAGCTGAAGAAGGAATATTAATCAAAAAATAGATAATAAATAATTAATAATAAAAAGTGAGTTAAATGGAAAACGAAGAAATAAGAAAACCAGTAGAAATTAAAGAAAAGGATCAATTAGTTTTCCCCGGACAGTTTATAGGGGTAATTGAGCAATTTTTACCTGGACAAAATACATATGTGGAGGAAGCTAATATTTATTCAACACAATTTGGAATGGCTCATCTTGATAGAAGAGGCCTTAGAGTTAAAGTTTTTCCAAAAAGAAAAGCCCAACTTGTTCCAACAGTTGGTGATGTAGCAGTAGGGGAAATTGTGCACGCAAGTAATCAAATGACATCAATTGCAATTACATCAGTTAATGGAAAAGAATGTGTACCAAGCTATACTTGTTTAATGCATATCTCAAGAATAAGTAGAAAATACTTGGAATCTATGGATGAAGCAGTTAGAACAGGAGACATTGTAAGAGTTAAAATCATTGATGCAAAGACTCTTCCTTTACAAGCGGAATCAACAGGAATAAACTTCGGTGTAGTATATGCTGAGTGTTCACAATGTGGAGGAAAATTAAAGAAAATTGGTACAAATAAACTGAAATGTACCAGCTGTGAAAGCACAGAAAATAGAAAAATGTCAATTCATTATGGTTCTCCTATGGCTTTGGCATAATTAAATAAGAAGGGTTCAAATGGCTCGACATAGAACAAAAAACGTAAATTTTAAGATTTCATCGAAAGAATTCATCGAGATTTTTGTAACACTAGGGGAAAAATTTCTAGAAGGAATAAATTATTCACTTGATTACAGTTCAAAAAATCTAGTATACACAATAAATGGTGAAAGTGAAGAGATCTCTGAAGTAGTAAATAATCTTCAAGACGTATATAATCAGTTAAAACCAATGTTCAAAAGAACAAATGAAGAATTACCATATGTTATTGATATAGACTTATTATCTAGATTTGTAGGGACGGGATTAGATGCAGCTTCATTTGTAATCTTACTTCAAATGAATGGACTTGATGCAAAAATAGATGAGAAAATTGTCATAACTAACGCTAAGTATCTCGAAATATTAAAATTAGCAAAACAAGTAAAAAATGCAAGTGAAAGATTACCTCACGGAATAACTAGAGTAATCAGAAGAATGATTTTACCTCTTCTATGCAAATATCCAAAGTATGATGGATATAGCTTCCTATTCATAGCTGAAGAGCTAGGAATAATTATTATGAAAAACGAAAGTTGGCGCATTACATGCTCTATAGAGGAAGGAATTAGAAGAATTGAGAAAAAGGAAAATGAATTTGAATCAATAATCGCAAGATATGAAGGAGAACATAAGGAAGAAGAATTTTCTCCTATTCCATTGTTTGGAAGCGAAAATCGAATTGTTTTTATTGGTTCCTCAGAAAAGAACGATAAGTAGATAATAGTAAGAGTGAATTAACAATGATAAAAGTAAGACTAAGCATAGAAACCCAAGAGGAAGATTTCCTTCGTTTAAAATTGGAAGAAGGAGACCCACACACATTAAATAATCTTCTAAGATCACTATTACTAGAATCTGATAAGGTTAGAATGGCAGGGTATACAAAGACAAGAACATTCAAGGAACAATCAATGTTTCAGATAAGAACTTCTAATGGAGCAAAACCAATAGATGTGTTGATAGAGAAATGTAAAGAAATACAACAAATATCTGATGAATTCGTTGAAAAATTTGAGAATGCGCTTGATAACTAAATCACAATAAAGTGAATAATATTAAATTAGATTTTTTTAATTCTAGAGGGGACAACTTCAATAAGTAAAGAATTATCAGTTGTCATAATATTACGTCTAAAATCAGTTTCAGAGATTGAATATTTTTGATAATACAATGAAATTATATCTTCAAATAAAGAAGGCTCAAAAAGTAGATTAGCCTTACCTTCAACAATAATTCCTCTTAAAGAAACGTTATCAACTGTTGATTCAGAAATGTCAATTTCAAAGGCAACTGAACTATTATTCTGAAGATGTTCAATTTTCTTGGTATCGACAAGAGAAGGAATGTAAAGGCGATCATCCTGATGAATGAAACCTGTTGAAGAAATATGAGGAGCACCGGTAGGAGTAACTGTGGCAATACGTGAAGAAATAGATGATTTGGAAACGAAACTTAAAAGATTATTATCAAAAAAATCATTTTCTTCGGCTTCAGACGTCGGTTGTTTTTTGTTTTCCATTAGTCCTCAAAAAGCTCATACGGGTAGCTGTAAAAACTTTGTGTAATCAACTAAATTTCTCAAATGATATTAGGGAATGAAAGAAGGCGAAAAGAGAAAAATGAGTAAAAGGATGAAATAACAAAAAATCAATACAGTAAAATAAAAGGAAAAAGGAATCATCATGGATGAAAAAAGGAATAAGAGTTGCTGGAATAGAAGACGCGAGATTCACTTTTGAAGAAAAAAAAACTATGATTTATTGTGTAATAACAAGAGGAAGATCGTATATTGAAAGAATAAAGGCAATCGAAATAGAAATAGATGGAAACGATGCAACTGAAAAAATAATAGAAATGATGAAAGAAGAAATAGCAGAAGGACAAATTAAAGCCATTTTTTTTAGTAGTCTATTCATAGGGGGATTGAATTATATTAAAATTGAAGAGGTAACAAAAGAACTCAAAACACCTTGTGTAATAATTCTTGAAGAAAAACCACAGAAAGAGCGCCTTGAAAAGGCAATAAAGAAAGTGAAACATGCAAAAGAGATAAGAGAATATCTGAAAAAAGAAAGAGAGTATGAAGAAGTTAAAATCTTGACTGCAAAAAAAGAGAGAAAAGTATGGATTAGAACAGAAGGAATAGACAAAAAAGAAGGAGAAGAAATAATCAATAAGACAAGAAAGGAAGGAAAAAGACCAGAGGCGTTAAGAATAGCTAAAATGATAGGAAAAATCGAAAGAATAGAAAGAGAGATATAAAAAAACGGGAAAAAAAAAGTTTAAAGAGAAGAAGAAAAAGGAGCAATTAGAAGACAGTTCAATATGCTTGAACGGCGTTTTCTGAAATTAGGTCGGCGTAGCTCAGCTGGTAGAGCATCAGACTGTTAAGTCTATTACAGTAAGATGCAGGTATCTGGCGGTCGCAGGTTCAAAGCTCGATGAACTGAGGTTTAATCGTGTGAAAATCCTGTCGCCGACGCCATTTTTTTAAATAAACGCTAGTAATTTTATTATTCCTTTATCACTATGTTTTTTTCCCTTTTTACCCAAATAATTCATGAATAATTCTCCTAATCCCTCATCTATGCTGTTTAGTATTTTTATTTCTTGTTCATTAAGTTCTTCTTTTTGGTTTTCAAGATAACCTCAAATATATGCATATATCCCTTCAATTGAGCGAGTTTTCTTGTTAGAAGAGAGATAAAAGGATTGGCGACGTCGACCAAAACCTAAATATAAATTAGAGGTGACTAGAAGTAACAGAAGGTGAGAAAATCAATAAGAAGAGTTCAATTTCATCCCAATACTCAAC
>DAOWED010000225.1 GCA_030638685.1 Candidatus Heimdallarchaeota archaeon
ATATTTAAGCACGTATTATTAAAAATGTCATACTTGGATACTATACGATCAAATTGTAGAAAATATACATTTGGGACACTACGATAACTTAATTTGGGACAGGTCTGAACGGTAAAGCATCTATTGCAGTAACATGAAAGCCTTTCATTGCCAAAAAACAAGCCACTTTTCCATCTCCACAAGCAAGGTCAAGTGCATGTTTTTCAGAATTGTCCCCTTGAATAAACCAGCTGAGCTGCTGAATCGGATAATGAATATGAGAGGCTGGAAGTTGGGAGAGGTCTTCTTCCATTAATTTCTTGTAGTAATTATCCCATCCTTTCATCCATTTCTCAGGTGTGGTAACTGAAACTTCTTCTTTTGGCATCAAACCATTATTCCTTTATACAAATATGAATTATTGCATTACAATTTAACTCAATTTGTGCTTAACTTTCCTCTATGCTATTAATTACATCAGTATAACTTTCATGATCCTTAATTGACTCTCCAGTTACCAAAGCAAACAGAATATCCATGTTATTCAGGAATTCGTGGAATCTATCAGGGCCAACAATAATCGATTTATCCTCTTGAATGTGAACTAAAGTGTTGAAGGAATGATATCCAAATATTTTGGGTGGAAGAAAAGGTACCACATCGTCATTATTCACTATCCTATAACAATCTCTATATTTCTTATTAAGTTCTCTAGCAAATGAACGGTTTCCCAGTCTTGGACTACCAAAAACATAGTGAGTAATCTCATGTTCAAGCTGCGAAAAGAGGTGATACAAATCTATTGCAGCTATAGAGGCAATTGCTCCACCTAAACTATTTCCAGTAATCATGAATTTATGAGTTGGATATTGTTGAACCAATTGATCTATAGTTAATGTAACAGCATTTTTGATTGATTTGTACCCTTTTAAAAAGCCTGAATGAACCTTAGGCTTAAAGAAAAGTCTTCCCACTTTTGGAAACTTATCTCGTTTAATGTTTAAATTATTTAACCAGTTAGTATCACCATGAGTTCCTCTAAAGGCTAAAACAACTATTTTCAAGGTTTCACTAATTGCGACGTATCCTCTTGTATCTGTTGTTTCATTATAAAATTTTTGTGTAACTTTGAATGTCAAATGTTCAATGTTAGGATTATCATGGAATGCTTCATCAGACATTGTTACCAAAAGCTTTGCTTTGATTAAACTAAAGGTATTGTCCTCAAAATTAATCTGTTCAAATGAATTGGAAGGCATTAAGATATAATATTCGTTTATTATTTAATGTTTTTCTGCAATAATTCAAAGTGGGTTAAATTACCAAATAGTTACAAGTTGGTGTCCTTTGGCGAATAGTAAAGAGCAATTATTTCAAAAATAGTAGAAGTTCAATCTTCGGATAAAACAGCTAGATAGTGCAATATAAGGATGAAATAACTAGAAAGTTTAAGTAATAAGCCAATCAATTATGATTATAAACTGTGTTAGAATGAGTGAGGAGCCAATATCTATATCTGATGAAATCAGTGCAGAGGAGCGTGAAAGGAAAGCAGAAGAACTTTCCTTAAGACAAATATTATTCGCTAACCTAGTGAACGCTAACATCTATTTTTTGGGAGGATCTATCGACAAAGAACAGTTTATAGATATATTGAAGAACTTAATTATCGAATTTGAAGAAATAGGTCTTCTATGTAATGATATTTATGATCTAATTAAACCACTCGGGAAGATTTTCGTGGATATTTTTCATGAAGCCTTAGGCGATAAACTAACGCATTTTTGACTGAAAAACGGTAAAATGTTATTTTGTTAAAATGTATTAACTGGTCTTAGTATCTGAAAAAATGATGTTTTAAAACATTTTAAAAGCCTAATTATTATTCGCTGAATGGTTTTGTTCCAGGATATTGAATTGAAAAATCAGCAATAGGAAGTGTTTTTGCTTTTTCCAGAACAATTTCATAACAATCTTCGCATAATTTTTCTGGTTCTATTGTTGAACAATTACTTTCTGATATTTCACAATCACACAAATGACAAATATAGCTTTCTTGTTGTTTTATTGAATCTTTCAGGTTAGTTATTTCTTGATGCAAATTGATTATCTCCGCAAGTTAAAGGTTTTTTCCATTTATTTTAAGATGGAGAGTTTCATTAGTATGAGGATGTTTCTTCATTATTAGAGATTTGAGATTTCTTTGCTTCCATCTCAGCTTCTTTACTTAGATTACCTTCTATAATGAGTTCAATAGCCTGCCTTATCCCAACTGATCTATTATGAATATAGCCTTCTTCAACTAGACTATCTATATGCTTTAACATATAATCTGTTACATGAAGTGTAACAATTTCTGATAAATTATCAGCATCTTCTTTCTTCTTTCTTGGCATGTTACTCAAACCGAGTTCTCTCTTATTTTTTCTAATGAATAGATGTCTTAACCATATTAACATCTATTTCATTAAGCATCGCCCAACAATTTTGAGATTGATTGATTCATGCTTTCATGATTATGTTAATTTTCACGTTATTAAGTTTGTCTACAAAAATATTCTAAATACCGGTATTACCACTTATATAGCACATTAGCTTCAATTTAAATAAATTAACAAATATCTATTTTTCTCAATAGATAAAAAAAACATCTATATGTATCTTGATCTATTTTAAACACTATTACCTTTCTAAGGACTAAAAAGTAGACTTATCAGTAATTAGGAAAAACTTCAGAAGCTTGAATGAACGGAAAACACTTGGTAATAGTCTCAACAATCTTTTTTTCTGTATCTTCTTCTAATTTTAAGCTATTTCTACTTCGTACTAATGAGGGAATATTTCGTTCAAGATCTTTAAGAAAGTTCTTCATGGCTTTATTGAGAATATAGGATTGTTTCTCAACGAGAGCAATTACTTTGAGTTTACCTCTTTTGACAATTAAAAGTGATTTATTGTCTAATTCTACTTTTCTTAAGAATGATTCAGTTTCACAAATAGTTTGAATACTTTTTTCCAGATTATTCATTGTTCCACCGAAGATTACCTCAATTTCATCCATTTCCTTAGTCCTTTCAAGCCGGCAACTGTAAATAAGAAAACTATTTTCATCATAAAGCATTAGACGATGAATCTTGTAAGGAACTAAATAAACATAGTATGGTTTATAGAGAAATAAACAGGCTAATACTAAGAAAAAAATGCTGAATATGGTTGAAGCCGGGCTTAGGAAGGAATAATAATGTTCCATAAATTCAATTACACTAAAAATAGCCATAGCGAAAACAGAAATGAAGAACCAAAGAGTAACTGATCTCAATGAATCGTAAAGAGCTCTTTTATGTATTCTATAATAAACTAAGCTTGCTTTCCATAAAATAATTATTTGCATTATATCAAAAGTATATCTTAGATCTCTATGAAACTCAAGATTAGTATCAACAAATAAAAAGAAAGCAAAAGAGCCGATAAATGACCCAAAGAGAACTAGTATAATTGATGAAGGAAAAAATCTCGGTGATGGATGTTCCAAAAGTTCTACAAAATAAAAAAGAATCAATAATGATATTGCGTAAAAAACGAAATGGACATATTTGTAGTTCTTGATCTCATAATTTTTGGGGACAGTTATATAAATATGAGCAAGGATTTCAAGTATGACTCTAATCAGAGAGACGCCAAAGATCGCATAGAACCAGCTGAGCCCATTCAACTTAAGCCGGAATGCTTTGTAAAGAAAGAGAATTTCAATAAAAGCAATTAGAATTGCTTGAAAGATAAGAGTAAGTAAAAAAGTATCCTCAATCATCCCATCGACCATTTTTGAATATTTGAGATGTTCTATTTATAAAAGTATTGAGTGACTTGCATAAAAATAAAAAAATAGTAAGAAACAAAATACTAGATGAAAAATATAATTGCTCAAGGAGTTTCAGGGAAACTGAGGTTTGCTAGAAAAACTTGGAGGAGAACTATTAGTTTTTCTTCGTCTTTTGATAAATGCCAATCATCTTCTGCTTTTTCCCAAGCATCCAATAGAACGTCTTTCTTTAAAGTCGATAACAAAGAAATCTCTTCTTCATTTAATACCCCATCCTCAAGTGATTTCTTAAGCTCCTTTTCATAACGTTCTATACTGATCTCGACCGAATCAATTATTTGCTTTTCTTCCTCGCTAATTAACCCATCTTCTTCAGCCTTATTGAATAAAAGAAGTATCACATCTCTGATTTTTTTGCTTTGAGACATCTTATCAAGTATCAATTTAACTCAACGTATAAATTTCTTTTCTATGAAAACTATTATTTTTAGTAAAAGTTTTTTCCAACTGTTTAGCTTATGCTTCAAGATAACTCTTGAAACTATTCCTTACTTTTGCCATAATGGTATTTTTGAGAATAGGATCGACTTTAGGTTTGTAAATCATAAAATCTGGTTCTGAACTAATCTCCTTTATCAATTGTCTCAATTTGAACCTTAATTCTAAGGTTTCTTTTTCAACAAGTAATGAAAAAATAACATTTTGTTCAATTTCAATAATAATTGTTGAATCAATATATTCTATTGCCCTCAAAAAAGCTTTTTTGCTAGTTTTAAAAATATCAGAAGACAAATCAGTCACCGCTCTTAAGAATCCTGAAAGAAGAAGGCTATTGTGTACATCCGTTTCTAGATCTTCTGAGAAGTCAACTGTGAAGAGTGGAGTTCCCTCCGGTTGAATAATAATCAAGGCATAAATGTTTGATTTTTCTTCTGAAAATCTTCTTGAAGTCAATGAAAGAGCCATCTCAGATAGTTCAGTAGTTGTATTAATCTTTGATTTAGTTGTTTTCTTACTTTTCTTCTTGTAAAAAACTTCTATTTCTTCCTTGAAGTCGTTTCCTATTTCGGTTAATTCTTTATACTCGTTTTTTGAAGCAATTTGTATGAGTTCATCGCTCAAAGTTATTGCTTGCTCTATTTTAAGCTGATTTTTGGCTATTTTTGCTTTAATAAGTAATACTTTGCATAATTCTTCTGGAAGATTTAAATTTCTAATCAAACTTTCAAGATCAGTAACCCTTTCCTCAGCTTTTGATATATCAGTGCTATTTCCTGTAAAATTATATCTTAAGATAGATATTTCTGAAAGATGAATCATCACTTTAATTATAATATTGGAATAACTCATCTCCACTGCTGCTATTTGAGCTTCAAGTAAGTATTCCTCAGCCTTTGAAAGATTCATTTTCTTTAATTCTATGACTCCTTTTAACGCCTGGATCTCAGCTAAATCACTTTTGGTAATTTCTTCATTTCCTAACTCTTCTGCTTGAAAAACTAGTTCAACTGCTTTTTCTAACTCGTTACATGATAAATAAACAAACCCTATATCTACTAGAAACCTTCTTTCTAAGTGTTCTGATTCGTCTAAACGGCCATATGCATCATTTGCATGGCTTTGTGCCCTAGAAATATTGCCAACGCCTAAGAACGCTTTTGCAATCAATATTTTTGTCAAAATAGTATTTCTGTGATTTTTATTTTCCACCCAAAAGTTAAACGAGGGTATAAGTACCTCAATTGCATTCAAGTATTTTCCTTGATAGAGGTCTACTGCTCCTTGATTTCCACTGCATGCCATAGCTGTTCTTATATCACCGGATTCTGATAGATATTGATAGCTTTCCTTATAGATCTGGCTGGCTTCATTATAGACTCCTTGAAATTGTTTAATTCTTCCTAAAAGTAGCGTATGATATCCCAGTAAAATTTTATCTTGATATTGTTTAGCTAAGGCTATTCCTCTTTCAGCGTATTCAGTTGATTTTTTCACTTCACCAAGGAAAAGAAGAGACCATCCGATTGCAAACTGGTTTTCCAGAAGCGTTTGTTCAAGGATTGATTTAACATCATTATCATCAATACTTGATAAAAATTGCTCAATTTTGTATTTTATTTCAACAGCATCAGAATAACTTCCTACTCTTAGATAGGAGTTTGCTAACTTGTTATACCATTCTGCTTTCTCAAGCAGACTCAAGTTGTCAAAATTAAAATCATTAAGTAATTCCCTTGCCCTCTCTGATTCTCCTTCTTGAATAAGACTTTCTATCCACCAGAGTTTTGCTCCTGAAGATGAATATTTAATTGATAACTCAAAAGGTATACTATATTGTAATGCAAAGTAAGCGATTTTAGAGACCAGATGAGCTAATTTATCTGATAATTCAAGAGATCCTTCCTCATAAGCACTCAAAACAATTTTTGACCATTCAGCGAATGTCAACTCACTATCTTTGCCAGTAAATAGATTATTGATAACTTGTTTATCGTAATCTGAAAGATCTAGCAAAAATGGTTTTAGCTCTGGAGGCAAAAGTATCAAAAGTTCACCCAAATTTCTGATTTTGTGAGATACAGAATGATTGTTAATAATGTTTATGCATTATACGTTTAATGTTTTATAAAAGAAAGTTATGAATTTTAAAACTCATTTGTAAATTATTTAATTCAAGTTTACAAATTTATAATGAGTAATATTGACTAAGAACGGTTAAAGAGTTGTATATTCCACTTATAATAATAGTTAATCCAAGATGTTTCTTGTTATAAATATAAGCCCAGGTTAAGACTGCTGAAATAATGAATCCCATACCCATATCACCTCTTTCTTGAAAATAATATACCAGTAAATAGATACTAAGGCTAATAAAAATGCCAACGATAAGACTAATTTTCTGGTTTTTTACTGTATTATTCAACCTATTAATAAGAAAACCTCTAAAAAAGAGTTCTTCTGCGACAGCAATCAAAAACCAAGCGATTGCTAATTGAATAAATAACTGAGAAATGGAATGATCAAAATTACCAACGATATTTTTGTTAGGATTATATCCTCTGAATTCCTTAATTAAATATGGATAAATTACGCTATCTCCAATGAAAAGTAAACAACCCACTCCTACTCCAAGAAAAAGCGTGAAAACCCAATCAAATTGTAGATTAAAACCAATATCTCTCCAGCTTATCCATCTTAATCTCAACGACATCCAACCTAAGAAAACAACCGGAATAATTGATAAAAATGAAGTTTTAAGTATCAAGATTAATGCTAATAAAACTAATTCTAAAAACAATAAGAATTTATTTTCAATTAATAGGTTACCTAAACGATATCTTATGGAAGTGGACATCACAGATGAAAATTCATTAGTC
>DAOWED010000046.1 GCA_030638685.1 Candidatus Heimdallarchaeota archaeon
CCTCTCCTCTCCTTTATTTTCTTCTTCTTATATTTCAATAGAATCATCATTCTAGACCGCTCTTTATTGGTGTAGTATCAGTAAATAGTTTTCAGAGAATTTGCTTTAAAATGAAAACAGTCATTAATTGTGAAATAAGCCATAGATATAGGTCTGGAGTTTTTGATGTGAAAGATGCAGAAAAAGAGAACTGGTTAATCCTTATGGAAGAGACTTTAACGTCATGGAAAGAAGAACACCCATCTACCATTCATTGTGCTCAAGTAGGAACTGATCTAAGTCTATCTATTCATTACTCAATTATTAACCAAGCTATAGAAGAATTAGATATAGATGGAGAATACTGGAGATTTGAAATCGATAGTGAAGAATTATTAACTCAGTTATTAGCTCTTTTCAAAAGGCAGAAAATAAAAGGTTTCAGCGTAGAAGACGATTTTAAAAAACTAATCTACGAAAAATGTGATGAACTTGATCCTTCAGCTGAAAAAAGTGGAATAATTAACACTGTTTCATTGAAAGATGAGAAATTAATTGGTTATAATACTGAAGTAGACGCAATTGAGGAAACACTTCAATATTTTAAATTCCCAGAAGAAAAAAAGAGAGCATTCATTTGGGGAACAGGGAAAGTTGCTCAATCAACAATAACTGCATTATTAGCTAGAAAAATGGAGTGTTGGGTATATGGGAACTCAAAAGAAGGAATAGAACACCTTAAAGCTTTTTACGGTGAAAGAATTAATTATCTTTTACAGCCACCCATTTATCCAAATAACAAGTTTGACCTTGTAGTTAACTGTACTCCAGTAGGTGGGGAAAAATTGCGTTATAATTATCAAATAAATGCTGTATTAGCTGATCCTGAATGTTGGGTACTAGACATGAATTATTTTCCTATTAGAAATTCTTTCTTAATAGCAGCAGAAGCTGCAGGAGCAAGAACAATATCCGGAATGGAAGTTCTAGTATTCAGTGCAACAAAATCGTTTGAACTATGGATGGGTAAAAAGGCTCCTCATGATGAAATGAGGAAAGAAGCTCTTCATGTATTAACTGGTAATCATGATTAAAGATGCGCTTGCATTTAATTACGGCTATTTACCTCTTCGATAGTTCTTTCGTAGAGTTTTTCATATTGAGGTAAGATGTGTTCAATTGAGAAATGTTTCAAGACTCTTTCTCTTCCTGCATCTCCCAGCTTCTTTCTCAATTCCTCATCTCTAAAGATTGCTGAAATTGCGTCTACACATTCTTTCTCATTTTGAAGGCTGAAAAGAATACCTTGTTTACCGTCTTCTACTACTTCAGGGATACCGCCTACCCTACTTGCAACAACTGGCGTACCACTACTCATCGCTTCAGTTAAAATTAGTCCGAAACTTTCAAGAGTAGAAGGCATAGCCACTAAAGTTGAGTGAGCAAAGAAGCAATTAAGATCTGTTAGTATACCTCTGAAAATAACATTTTTCTGGATACTCAAATCTCGAACAAGCTCTTCGCAGTATTTTTTCTCAGGACCATCTCCAGCTAATAGAAGAACAGCGGAAGTAAATTCTTGTATAACCTTGGAAAAGCAACGAATCAGAAAAGGAATGTTCTTGATCTTACGAAAATTACTAGCGTGAGTGATACTATGTTCAAACTCGTCTAATAATTCGCAATGTTGATGGTTAGGGTTATGGTGAACAGTATCTACAAAATTATAGATAACTTCAACATTTTCTTCCTCAAAGCTATAACATTCCAAGAGAACATCTTTCAAGTAGTTGGATACAGTAGTAATTTTATCTTGGTGCTTTAAAGTATGTTCAACAATAGGTTTGTAACTAGGGTCTAAACCAACGGTATGAACATCACTTCCATGAACTGTGCAAATAACTGGAGTAGAAGTAATTTGCTTAACTAGTGCAGCAGCAAGAGCATGAGGGATTGCATAATGAGTGTGAATAACATCTAATTTTTCCTTATTAACCACTTCAATCATTTTAGAAGCTTCAGCGTAAGAATAAGCAGCTCCAATTTTGGAAAAAAGAGGGTAAGAAATAGGAGTGACTTGATGAAACTTAACACCCGAACCGGGAAAGTTTTGCATTAGAAATGGTACGTCAGAAGAGAACATATGAACGTCATGACCCTTTCTGGATAGCTCTATCGCTAACCTAGTCCCAACCATTCCAGAGCCTCCCACGCTTGGATAACAGGCTATTCCTATTTTCATTGAAATCAATTCTCTTCAAGAATATTTTAAGATTATGGTAACATTTACTCCAAACCTATCGGAAATAAGAGTCAAAAAACTAGAAAAGAGGAATTGAAATTACAGATTAAGGATGTAAGTAATGAAGTCACCTAGCCCTTCACCATTACGAGCATTTGATTGAAAAATAGGGATATCTGGCTCAATCATTTTTATATCCGAGATCATATTATCAATTGAAATCTCAAGAGCAGTAGCAAGGTCTACCTTGTTAATGATAACAACATCGCTATCTTTGAAAGAAAGAGGATGTTTTTGAACAACCCATTCACCTTCGGGTGTAGAGGTAACAATAACTCGCTTATTAGCTCCAAGTCTCCAGCCAGTGGGGCAAATAAGGTTCCCTACATTTTCAATGAAGATGAAGTCAAATTTAGTCCATTCGTGTTGTTCAAGGGCTTCATATACCTGGATGGCATTTAAGTGACAACCACGACCAGTATTAATTTGAACAGTAGTTGCTCCTTTCAGACTTATTCGATCTGCATCAATGGATGTGGCGAGGTCACCGTTAATAACTAAAACTGTTTTATTTAGGGAAACGAGTTTTTTAGTAACGAATTCTAGGATGGAAGTTTTACCGGAGCCAATAGAACCCATAATATTGATAACCTTGAAACCATATTTTTTAGAGGCTTCATGAACAAGGTCAGCTATTCTATTATTTTCTTCTCGAACAGGTTTACCAACTTTAATTGATTTAGAATTCATAGAGTTCAACTCTTCATTCAATCGCATCAATTAAAACCTTTATTTGGATTCAACTTTTTGTAGGCTTGTGCACGAGTATAGTTTAGCTGATGGAATCATAAAAACAGTAATATCAGTTGCAGAAGAAAATAAAGCAACCAAAGTTTCCAAGGTAACGGTAGAATATGGATTATTCTCACTGGTAGAAGCACCACAGCTAGATTTTTGTCTGGGATTGATTGCAGAAGGAACAATCCTTAAAGACGCAGAATTTGTTCTTGAGAGAAATAACGGGAAAATAAAGTGTGATGAGTGTGGGTACGAGGGAGAACCAAAGATAGCTGATGATGATATGCTACAATTAATGATGTTCAGCTGCCCAAAATGCGATTCATCAAGAACAACAATACTAGATGGTAGACAGATAATAATCTCTTCAATAGATATAACAACTGATGAAGAGTAAACGAGAAAAAATGTGAGAAAGATGAGTACAAGCACCAAAACAAACAAAGAAAAAATAGAAACCAGTTCTTCGAAAAAAAAGTGTGAACGATGTGAGGTAGTATTAGGCCCCAAAAATAGAGTAATATTAGGCTCTAAGAAAAAAAATCCAACAATGTGCTTAAAATGTGCTTGGAAAAGAACCTCTAGACTATTTGGAGATTCACCATTACATCATAGGATAATTATAGGACTATTATTGGGGTTAGTGCCAGTAGTAAACTTGTTCGGTTACATGGTATTAGCACTGACATTTGTAGAGTTAATAAAGAAGCCAAAGATATTGTTTGAAAAAAGAATAACCTATCTGATAAGATCATTAAATTCAGATCAATATACTCCAGCAACAGCAACACTATTTTTGGGATTATTCATGGGTTATGTACTAAGCATGCAAGTGCGATACGAACTAGGATTCTTACTATGGGCACTTTATGCACTGCCAGGAAGTTTGATAATAGGAGTAGCATTAATGGGAGAACTACACGCCTTTTTCACACCAGGAACACAGAACATAGTAAAGACATCAACAAGATATTAGAGAAAAAAAAACTAAAAAATACGAACTAAGAGGAAAAATTTGTTTGGAGCCAATCAAGAAGAAGATCTCTAGTTTGGGCACGAGTGGAGGGAAAAAAAAAAAAAACCGTAAAAACTTCAGAAAAAGAAGAAAGAAGGTCGGTAACAAAAGGTATAGAGGAAATGGGAATAGTTGCGAGAACATTAGAGGAAAGAAAAGCATTCTTAACTAAGGAACAGAAAAAAGAAGAAAAACACTCCATCTTACCGATCTCGTCAAAAACAATAAGGGGTGGAAAGGAAGAAGAAAAGCATTTCTGAAGGAAAAAGTCAAAATCAGAAATATGTACACGATAAGATCCGACATGAAAAGGACCAGTGTAAGAGCGATCTTTAGTGGCAAGAAGACAAGTTAGTTGAGAAGACAGACAAAAAGCTCGAAAACCAGTTCTAATGCCGTTAGAAAGGAGCTCAGAAGTAAAAAAACCGGAAGAAGAAGATGGGAAAAAAGGAAGGAGAGATTGAAGAAGAGTTGTTTTACCGGAACGAGGAGGACCACGAAGAAGAAGATGAGGCATAAAAAAGAAAAGAAAAAAAATTATAAAAAGGTGTTCCATTCTTATACCCATTGAATTGATGGTTTTTTACTGGATTTTTCTTACTTTTTGCTTTTTCCTTTTTATTACAATTATGCAGGTATAAACAAACAATATCCCATAAAATAGCCAAGAAGTTTCTGCTTTATTCTCAGATGAACGAATCGTATCATCATCTGAGGTCCATTGTATTTCATAGGTGTGCCCATTATTTGCCCAGAATTCAACTGAACCATTTGAATAAAATACAGCATTAACTTGTTCCCCCTTTGTAACGTCTAAAACATCCACATCCTTAAAGGGACAATAAATGCTTAGGAAGATAGATTTTTCAGCTTGCACGGTAAACCGTAAATTTTCTTCTTTTTCCAAAATATTGATAGCTATTTCTTCATTTTGGCTTTTAAGTAACTTATAATAGGTATCCATGTCTACAACTAGATAATCATTCGTAAAAAGAGCAGTCATTATCTTTTCAAAATTATTAGGACTTATTTCATATCTATCTGCAACATTTTTAACGTCATGTGAATAGACTATTAATGTAGGGGGTTTTGTCCGAATAAAATTAACATATTGATCTGTGGTATTATCATTAAGTACGTAATCAGCACCCCATGAAGGCATTCCATAATCTCTAAAAACTTCATTATATGATACATAAAGATATGACAATAGCTCTTCAGTATATTCATTACGCATACAGCTGATAACCTTAGGTAAATCATATTTTATAAATTGTCTAAAATTGTCTTTTGCACCATCTATTTGCATTTTGCCGTTTTGGGAGATATTATTAAGATGATAAGATAACAGAAAATCCGAGGATACATCACTACTATTCATCCACATATCTGATGATTTCCCGGTTTCACTCATATATTCCATAAAAGTTGCATTAAACTGGTAAGTTTTCATTAGAGGTAGTGCATTCATTTTTAATTTGAAATAAGACGTATCTTCTCCTTCTGTTACAGCCCTTTCATCAAAGGAAAGACCTACAACATTTTTAACCATTGGAGAAATGAGATTACTGATTATGGTCTGTTTAATACTATGAATTGTTATTGTTGTTTCACCACCTTCGCAAACATAAGGTGAGAACTTTAGGTGACCATAGAAGAAACAATCTGGTTTAACTAGTGAAGTATTCTCATTATACATTGGAAGTTGAGAAAAAAGATATTGACCATCCACACTTACGCTGATTAAATGGTTAATTCCATCCCACTCTATTCTGAAAACATGAGGGCTATTATCATAAAATTGTTTTTTGAAAATATCAAGCTCATTATCAGATATTTGATATTTTATTTCTCCATTGTTTGATCTTTCAACAAAAAGATTAAAACCTGAAAAACTGGAAAATAGCGTTCCCTTATGTGAGAAGATATACCACGATCCCGTATTATGTGATGAACTGGTAAAGCTAGCAGTAAATTCTATCACTGTTTGTGCAGCTGGATACATTCCTCCAATAGAAAAAATCCGATTACCATCTAATCCTGAAAACTTAGCTTTTAATCCATTATCCAATGAAAGACTAATTACTTCGTTAGAAGAAGAAGAACCAATATTAATTGGATAAATAACATTGTCTGGAACCTTATCTAATTGAGCATAATTTTGGTAAAAAACCGTTTTTTCACCTATTTCTCTGTTATATGCTCGGGTTAAATGCAGTTTAGATGGATCTGTGCCGAATAATGGAACGTACAAATGTGAGCATATGAAGTAAATTGTAAGAAACATAAACCATTTTTTATTCAAGCATTCCTTCCTCTCATTCAACTAGTTGTATTATTGTTTCTTGTTTCACTTAACCATTTAAAAATATTTCAATGCTTAGTCAATTAGTCTTAAACACGTTTTACCTATTGAGAACGTTTAGAAGAAGAAACAATAAAAAAAATGGTGCCCCCGCCGGGATTTGAACCCGGGTCAGCAGGTATTCCCGCTTAAGGCCTCACAGGTCTTCTGCTCGAAAACCAGCGATGATTGGCCGGACTACACCACGGGAGCTTTTTTGGTGGTGTTTTTCCATCTATTTTTTCTTCTTCTCTCTTTCTTTTTTTATCTTTTGTTTGATCACTCTTTCTTTCCTTTCTTCTTTTTTAGTCGTATTCTCTCCAAGTTGTCTCACATTCTGTGCATCTAAAGAACCTTGTTGCGCTTTCATCTGCACTTCTTGTCTGTAATTCCCAGTATTCCACATCTGTTACTTTTTCGCACTTTCTGCATCTCAATGGTTTAGTTGGCCTAGTTAATATTTTGCTCTTCTCTAACACTACTAAGTGATCTAATTCTTCCTCTTTTGTTTTCCCTACAATGTTGTATTTTTCTTTATCTGATTTATCAACAAGTTTTACCATCTTTTTGCACTTATTACAGAATAGCCCTCTCTTCCCGTCTTTTGCTATTGGTTGGAGCATTGATCCACAATCATCACAGAAGTCCATATCTTTTTTTTTATTCTCTTTGATAAAATTCTTTCTTTTTGGTATAGTTTATTTTTGAAATATGCTTATTTCTCATTTTTTTCCCTCCTCTTCCCTCCTCCCTTCTTTTTACTCGTTTTTTTTTCATTTGCTTACTCTTATATACAAAATTGAGAATAGTTTTTTTGATCGTTTATGTCTTTCGATGAATTGCTTCACAAACTTAAGAATGGTCATAACGAATCCCGTCAACAAGCTGCTCTTCAGTTAGGTCGTCTTCGTAACCATCGAGCTATTGAACCTTTAATTGAATGTATGCTTACTGATAAATATCCTTGGGCTCGTAAAAGTGCTATTCAATCTCTTGTCTGGATTGCTGATTCTCAAGTAATTAATCACATGATAGCCGTTCTTAAGCACGATGATAACCCTTCTGTCCGTATTGAAGCAGCTGAAGCTCTTGCTAATTTTGGAGGGCTTGAAAGTATTGATACTTTAACTGAATCCCTCATTTCAGATCGGGATGAAAAAGTAAGAGCTCGTTGTGCTGAATGTTTAGGTCGCCTGAAAATAAAAGCAGCTGTCCCTCTTCTTTCTGCCATCGTTAATCGTGATCCTTCTGAGCAGGTAAGAAACGCTATTTCTGAAGCATTAGAAAAAATTCAACATTAATTTTTACTTTTTTCTTCATTATTTTACTTCTTTACTTTTTCACCTTTTTACCTTTATAAGACCAAATTATTTACTAATCATTTGAAAAAGACTGGAATTGTTCATTGATTGCTAAGTTGGAGATTTTCTCTAATTTGTTTTTACATCTAAGGCAATGATTTTAATTACCTTCTGCTGTAAAAAGAATAGAAGGATAAAATAATTGATAGTAAGAGTCGATTCTTGGTTTTTTTATTCTGAATCACTAAAAGGTGCTTTAAATGTCACGACGAATAACTCCTGAAAGAAGTTCATTACAAATTCACAAGCTTCGAAAACAAATTGATTACCTTTCCAACTTTCGTTCATTTAACAGAGCTACTTGTTTAGTAACAATGTATATTCCTCCAGGAGCTTCCTTGAATGAAATACGAAATACATTAAGAGAAGAGTATGGCACAGCGACTAATATAAAAGATAAACCAACAGGAAAAGCAGTACAGGACGCTCTTTCTCGAGTTATTGCTGCTTTGACTGGACCCGAAGCTAAAGGAAATGGGATTAGTATCTTTTGTGGAAAAGTACAAACTAATAAGATAGAACTTTTTGCAATAGAGCCTCCTGAACCAATAGCAATCAAACTCTACGTTTGTGATGATCATTTTCATTTAGATCATCTTCAAGAAATGCTTATTGAAAAAGACAGTTATGGAATTGTGGTAATTGATAGAAGTGGAGCTGATTTTGCACAGTTAAGAGGAAGTCACGTAAAAATGATTTCACATCATGATAGTTACGTTCCATCAAAGCATGGTAGAGGAGGACAATCTCAAGCACGTATTGAAAGAGGGATAGAAATTCTTGCAGATGAGTTTTTCACAAAAATGGCAATAAACACTAACGAGCTTTTCTTAGAAAAATATCCTGTTACTGGAATCATAATCGGTGGAGCAGCTTTTGCTCAAGAAAGATTTGCAGAAAACAAAGCTCTCAATTATCAGATTAGAGAAAAAATTATTGGTACTTTCAATCTAGGTTATACCGGTCATCAAGGAATAAGAGAATTATTAGAAAAATCGGCTGAAACCCTGTCTGAAGTTAGACTAATCCAAGAGAAAAAACTTGTGGATAAGTTTTTGGAACATTTAGGTAAGGACACTGGTTTGATAACTTATGGTATCACCGAGCTTCAAGAAGCATTAGCAGCTGGTGCAGTAGAAACCGTTCTTTTAAGCAGTGAAGTTGATAGGATTGAAGTAGAACTTAAATGCCAAACATGTGATTTTACAGAATCGCGTATTTCTCCTGATAAAAATACCTTTGAGTTTGAAGAAGAAGTTGAAGGGTCTGATTGCCCAAAATGTCCTAATGGCCGTTTAACGATTACTAATCGTACATCTTTCATCGATATTTTATCTGAAAAAGCTCTTCTTACGGGTGCAACTATTGAAGTAATTTCAACAGAGCATGAATCTGGAAGAATGTTATTTGATGCTTTTTCAGGATTAGCCGGCCTCCTTCGTTATGCTTGGACAAGTTCGTACTAGAAATGATGCGATATGAAATCTCAATTTGATATTACTGTTTTACGACTTAATCATCGCCCTTCTCGCGATAAGAGAGTTTCTACACATATAGCTTTAACAACAAGAGCGATAGGCGGAAAAAAAGTCTATTATTCAGGGCATTATGATACTTCACTTGAACAATCAGTGGAACGAGTGAAAGGTACGTGGGGCGGGTCATTTGAGATTGAGTTTCTAGAAAAACCTCTCAAACTTATTAAAAATTGGAAAGGAGTAAGTATTCATCTTACCATGTACGGTTCAAAACTCAGTGAAGGAGTGCAAGAAACAAAACAAAGACTACTGGATGATCCTACTCTTCCCGTATTAATTATTGTAGGAGGAGCAAAAGTTCCCCCCGAGATCTTTGAATATTCAACCATTAACCTTTCAGTAGGAAATCAGCCTCATTCCGAAATTGCGGCACTAGCTGTGGTATTAGATCGATTAATCGATTCTGAAAACTGGGAATTTGATTTTCCAGAACCACGTCTAACCATTATTCCTGATTCTAGAGGAAAAAACGTTCTTGAAAACACTGAAAAAAGTGAAAAAAGTAAAGAAAGTGAATAGCTTATAACTGCTTTAAAAGAAATAGAGTAAGTCTGGAGTGGAAAAAGAACTTTATAGATACTATTTCTTATTTTTATCTTCTTTTTTGATAATAACAATATCCCCAAGAGTCGTTCCTTTTGAAGGAGTCGAGGTTCGGGTTACTTCAATATCCATTACTTCTTCCATTAAATCAATTTGTAATTCTCTCTCAATCTTTGCAATAATAATATCTGTAGGAACAAGACGCCCTGATTCTATTGCTTGAGTTTCACTAAATGATTCACCAATGGCTCCTGCAAATTCTTGCTGACTCCATCCTTTTACTCTTCGAGCTTGTCTAATAACTGTCACATAATTATCTTTGAGCACTTTTTGAGGTCGTTCAACCCTTGTTTTCTTAGGTGAGATTGGTTTAGCAACGGTTCTTTGACTGGGTTTTGCTTTTCGAGTGGGCAAAGGGGATTGTCTTTTTGGTTTTTCATGAACGGCGGAACCGTATTGTGAACAACCACGGCATACACTTAACGTTGCACCTTCAATTTTGGTTTTAATAAGGAAACTTGTCGGTTGGCCACACATTTCACAGAGGATTTCAGGATTTGATGATCTACTTCCCATTGATATCACCTTTTTGAATTAGTAGACCTAAGATGGTCTTACTAATTGAATAATTACACAGATATTAAAAAACCTATTTTTATTTGGGATCAAGTAAAAAATACGCAAAAATCAAATAAGTTCAATTATTTACAAACATACATAAGGAATTTTACAAAACTCTTTTACGGTGGAATAATGAAAGCAATTGAAACATTTAATGAACGAAAGGAAGAACTACTTGAAGTCTTATTTGATCTGTTAAGGATCCCTAGTATTACTAAAAACACTTCAGATGTGAAAAAAGCAGCTAACTGGTTAATTGAAAGATTAAGAAAAACAGCAGATTATACAGAGAAGATAGATACTAAAGGAAATCCTGTTGTAATAGCTGAATGGAAAGCACAGCAAGCACAGCAAGAACCGCAAGAAGAGTTAACCTTGCTAATCTACGGTCATTATGACGTTCAACCCCCTGAACCGCTTGATAAATGGCTTTCTCCTCCTTTTGAACCTGAAATACGTGACGGACGAATTTACGCACGAGGAGTAGGGGACAATAAGGGACAGTTTTTTGCTCATCTTGCAGCCATTGAAATCCTTCATGAAAGAAAAGAGTTACCAATTAATGTGAAGATGATATTGGATGGAGAAGAAGAACTGGGCTCTGTTAATATTGAAGAAGCATTAATGAAAAAGAAAGAATTTTTCGAGGGAATAGATCTAGTGATAGTCTCAGATGGACCAGCAGATCCTTCTTGGAAACCAACCTTAGAGTTTGGAGTAAGAGGGATAACTACTGTAAGATTGGAATTGATAAGCGCTGACGGTGATGTACATTCCGGTAATTTTGGTGGAATACAACCAAATCCTGTCTGGGATTTAATTTTTATTCTGGCAACAATGAAAGATGATACTGGTAAATGTCTTATCAAAGGCTTTTATGATGATGTTTTTACTCCAGATGAACCAGCTGTTGAAGCTGCTAATAAACTAAATAGAACAGAAGAACAGTACTCAAAGCAGTTGGGAATAAACTATTTCGGAGGAGAACAAGATCAACCACTTACTCATAGAGTAATGTTCAGACCAACCTTTAACATAAGAGGAATACAATCCGGAGGAGTAAAATCTGAAGCAAAAACTATAGTACCAAGCTCAGCCGTTGTAGAAATAGATGTTCGATTAGTACCTAATCAAGAACCGGATAAAGTCAATCAACTGATAAATAATCACCTTGAGGAGCTCAAGAAAAGATCTGACCGCTGGAACAAAGTAATAGAAAGATTAACTGTATCCTACGAAGCAAGTTTTTACCCCCTCTATACTCCCTTAGGATTAAAATGGACGTCGATTCTGGAAAAAGCTCTCAAGGAAGGCTTTGAAGAGGAGCCTGTGAAACAACCTATTGCTGGAGGAAGTTTACCTCTGTATCCTCTTTACAAATTGACCGGAAAGCCATTCTATGTTATACCTTTTGCCAACCCTGATGAAGATAATCATGCACCCAACGAGAATTTAATGGTTTCTTGGTTTGAAAAGGGAGTAAAAACAAGTATCCATATAATAACAGAATTAGGAAAAAGCTAGTAAAAAAGGGATCAGTAGTAAACAATTGGCAATTCTTAATTTTTGGAAGCAAAGGTAATCTCTAACATTAGAATTTTAAGCGTTTCAACTATTTTATTAATATGTCTGACGCTAAAACGAGAATTGAACAGTCAACAGTTATTAATTTGGTTAGAGAGAATTTCAACCCAAGAAGTTCAAATTTTATATTTTTGAAAGGTGGAGAAGTATCTCAAGCATTCTCGTTTCAAATAGATGACGAGACCTATGTTGTGAAAATACGTAAGCCTAGGCGAAATACAGATCCTTTTGAAAAAGAAATGATTGCTATTGAACATGTCAAATCTCAGAAAGCACAAATTCCCGTCCCCAATCTAATCAAGAGAGGTGAATTGTTTGAAGGAGATGCAAAGTTGTTTTATTGCATTAGTGAACACATCTCAGGTAATTTTATCCACACTTATCCTGAGAATAAACACGATAAAGTTGATTCCTCATTGATAAAAGTTCTCTACAATATTCACACCACCAATATTTCTAAAACTGAAGGATATGGCAATTGGGATAGAACGAAAAAGGCTCGATTTGGTTCTTGGAAGGATTACATAATTGAGCTCGTTCAGGGTGAAACAAGAACTTGGAAGAACCTTACATCAGAAAGCGATTATGGAATAGAACCTTTAGAACAAGCTTCTAAGAAAGTTGAAGAATTACTTCATTATTGCTCTGAAAAAAGATGTTTAGTACATGCCGATTATGGTTATGATAATGTATTAGCTGATGATGATGGGAATATCACAGGTGTTTTCGATTGGGAACATTCGGTATTTGGTGATTTTGTTTATGATATTGCATGGTTGGATTTTTGGGAATTTAGGGGTGAAAAAAATTATGAAAATCTCTACAAAAAGTTATACAAAAATTCTGAATTACTTGATTTTACAAACTTTGATGAGCGAATGAAGTGTTATAAGCTAGCTATTGGAGTAACTGCATTATCTTTTTTCATAGATTCTAATCAAAAGGAGAAATATCTTTCAGCAAAAAAACTAGTATTAGCTCTTCTATGAACAAGGATCGCTTTCTAAGTGTCAAATTTATAAAAACAAAAGGGAGGGGAAGAGCTTCAAAATTATTCTTCTTTCTTAAGCTCGATCTGGGCTATGACTTTTTCTTCAAGGTTTAAGGTAAGTGAGTCTGTGAACTCGCTTTCACTTTCTACTTGAATATTATGCATTGCTATAAGATCTCTCTTGAAAGGTTCAATTACCTCTGAAAAGAATGCTTTTGCTACTTTTTCTCTCAAGCTTATTCCGGCGCTCTTTTTCTCGCTCCAGACAAAGGAGTTAAACTCTAATAATGCTTGAGTTTTTTCTTCAGAGTAGAGATCCCATATTTCGGGTTCTTCAGTAAAAAGCAGCTCATGAATTGGTTTTTCATAGATTCCTCTATAGATGTAATCAGTAAGGAATGGAACAATAGGAGCCAATCCTTGAAGGACAGCTTTCAAAACTGTATGAAGAGTCCACCAAGCACCTTTCTGTTCCTCAGCTGAGAAGATTTCGTCTCTATTGTATGCTCTATTCTTAACAAGTTCAAGGTAATGACTGGCAAAAACATCCCATACGAAAGAACGAAGCTCTCTTGCAGGTAAATGGAAGTTAAGATCATCATAACCTTCATAGGCTTTCTTAAGAGTGGAGCTTAGCTCTGAAAGGATCCATTTATCGGCAGGTAAGAGTTCTTTTTCATCTTCCGTTACTGGGAACATACTGATGAATCTTGAGATATTGTAGATTTTATTGAGGAATTTTGCTCCTCCAGCTAAACGTTGTTTGTTGAACCTAATATCTGATCCATGGCTTGCTTCAAGTGCACCAAAGAAACGAAGAGCATCTCCTCCGAACTCTTCAATTAAAGGTTCGGGTTTAACAATGTTTCCTCTACTCTTGGACATTCTTTCACCATTACGATCAACTACATGACCACTGATCCAACAAATGTCAAAAGCTGGCTTTCCAAATAATTGCTCAGATCTGAGCATGGTGTAATGAAGCCAAGTTCTTACAATATCTTTCCCTTGAGGACGAACATCACAAACATAAGGTCGATTAATGAGTTTTTCATAGAGTTTTTCATCTTTTTGGAAGTGAGGATACTTAATTGTCATAACTTGAGAAATAGAGGAGTCCATCCAAGTATCAAAAGTTCTAAGGTCACCGGTAAAGCCTTCTTGTTTTCCACAATGTTGACAGGTATCAAAGGGAGGGTCATCCTTCCAAGGTTGATAATATGCACCCGGTTCGGGAAGATTGGGTTCTTTACAATCATTACAATACCAAATAGGTACTTCAGTAC
>DAOWED010000038.1 GCA_030638685.1 Candidatus Heimdallarchaeota archaeon
AATATTGACCACTTACCTCTGTTAAATACTTCAATCTAATTTTTTTTCTAGAATCGAAATTTTCACCTAGAATAGTTATTTTGTAGATTAGGCGTTTTTTTTGAGGTTTCATGCAATATACTTCAACGTTGCAATATTATTAATTATTTCGGGTTAATATCTTTTTCTAATAATAGTAGTCTAGGAGAATACTGATACTATTAAAATTTATTCTAGTTATTTATGCATTTTAACTGGCTAAATTTAAGCTAAAAGAGAAAGGAGGTAAAGCACAAGGAAAGATCTTAGGTTGGAGGGTAAACTGAAACATCAAAAAGATCAGCATAGCTAGTTTTGAAACCGAAGAAGTCCAAGAAAGAGGTAAGGGATGGAGAAAGAGAAGAATATTTATCCTTAAATAACGTTTCAAGTGAGTGGAGTGGAGTGGTTGAAGGAACAGCCTTTATTAGAAACTCTTTAACTTGAGAGAGAAGAATATTACTAAGAAAACCAACTTGGGGAATATAACTGTAATTAAATTGAGAATAAAGATCTTTTAGTTTAGGAATAACTTGATCCAATTCTTTACGAGAATGAAGAGAAAAGAGCTTTTGAAGGTTAAGTAATGTAATAAGTTCATTTTTTTGACTAGAAATATGTTTTTCAAAGAGATCATCAATAGAATCAATCCTGTCAGTAAGGTCTGAAAACTGTTTATTGAGAATGGATTGAACTGCTCTAGCTTCAATAGTTCTCTTATAACGAAGCACAGATATTCCAAGTTCTTCTAGTGCTTCAAAAGGCATATCTATAGTTTGATCAACAAGGAGAAGTAATGGAATATTTGGATTCTCTATGGCAATAAGGCGATATTGTGAAAATTTTTTCTTAGCATATTGTGGCGTCCAAAAACCTACAATTTCAATATAAACCTTCTGGGAACCTCTTTTTGCCAAAAAATCGGGGATAACAATCTGGTTATCTGTAATAAGTGCTTCTCCCTCAGGGTCAATCGTCCAATTGTTTCGATTTTTAGAAGTAAATGAACGATAAAAATCTGCTTCAACTTCACTATCTAAAGTACGAACAGCTTTGGCTAAAACCTCATAAGGAACATCAAGATGAGGTAAATTAGATGAGGTAATTGTAAGCAAGCTTTTTCTCTTAGAAACACCATATTCTATTTCTACAACGAAAGAAGACTTTTCAGAAATTAAATTGGCAAAAATACGTCTAAAAACATATGCAAGACTATTACCATAAGAATAGGGTTTGCCAAAGTCCTCTGAGGGACCAGCAATGTCGATTACTATCTCTGGGGAAATTTCTTTGAGCTCAGCGTAAACATATGATTTCCTGCACCATTGAATAATTAATTTAACTAAATCTCCTCTGATGCCGGTTTGGATTTTGAATGTCACTCTTTCACTATTTTTAACAGCTGTTTCATAAATCCACCAGTTATGCCTCCCCATAACTTGGAATGGGTCAACTTTAGGATAGTCAACATTTTTTTGTAGTTTCTGGTTTTTTTCCAAATCACGCCAAAGAAGCTCTGAAATCTGAGAACTTGATAATTTGAGAGAGGTTGCTGTTTCATCAAGGAATGAATCTACCTTATTTGGATCAATAAACCCGTTCTTTGTTTTTCCAACTTCCGTAAAAAGCCAAAGACGTAGTTCAGATGCCTTGGTTATATCCTTTTTTTCCAAGAGCTTCATTTGATCAGTTGAAAGAATTGTTTCAATAGCATCTGAGCTAAAAGTAAAGAAGTCTTTCAGTGTTCTTCTTAATCTTCTAGCTGCTTTAGGATTAGAAATGAGTTCATAGATGTGGACTGTATCAAAGTCTTTTGAAGCTCTTCCCAAATTATCATCATAGTATAAGATAAGTGAATCAATTTCAGGAATATCCTTTTTTGTTAGAAAACTCAGTTCAAAATCATTTTTTGAAAATGTCATTTTATCCCTCTAGCTCTTTGTAATATCTACTGTACGGTCTTTGGCGACAGAAATCTCTCGAGAACCTTTTGTTATAATCTGATAAAGAATAGCATTTTTTACCTTTGGTCTTAGAATTCTACCAAGACGCTGAATATATTGTCGTTGTTGCCTTGTTCCGCTTAAGATGATACCAACTCTAGCGTCCGGGCAATCCCATCCTTCATCAAGAACTTTTCCAGCGACTATTTTTGTAATTTCACCCGAATGAAAAGCTGACAATATAGCATTTCTTTCTGAAGATGAAGTTTCGTGGGTAATTGCCGGTATAAGAAAGGTTTGTGAAACTTCGTTTACAACATTGGTAAACTCTGAGAAAATGATGACTCTGTCCTCTGAATGAAGCTCTAGTAAAGGTTTAAGTGCAAGCAATTTAGCTTTTGAACCAAATGAAAGAACTCTAGCTCTTCTATGGGCATCCAAAGCTTTCTTTGCCTCTGGATCTCGATTAACTCTGAAAATTAACCTTTCAAAATCTTTGGGGCTCGTCATTGCAATATTATGTTTAGCTAAGTAATTACGATAAGTTTTCTCTGCTTTTTGATATTCTTCCCATTCATCAGCTAGTGGTTCAACTGTTATAACTTCATGCTCTAGCTCAGCCATGAACCCTTTATCTTGAAGTAGAGCGATGGATGTTGTTCTGATTAAAGGTCCTAAAAGGGGGATGAGCTCTTTTCCTAAGTCATCCTCTCGAGGAGTAGCTGTTAACCCAGCTCTTGCTGAAGCAATCATTCCTTTAGCAATTAAGCTAGTTGTAGGGGCTGCTAGGTGATGACATTCATCAGCAATAATTAGACCAAACTCTTGGCGTAGTTGTTTTATTTTTAATCTTGCAGAATCATATGTAGAGACAGTAATCTCTTGTAAGTTACTTACTCCATCTCCAAGTTGGCCTAAGTTGGCAGGATTTAAGGATAAAACAGACTTGATAACTTCTTGCCATTGATAAAGTAAATTGATTGTAGGTACCAGAATAATCGTTTTAAGATTTAACTTTGCAATAATTGCAAGACCAACAATAGTTTTTCCGCTTCCTGTTGGAAGAATAATTATTCCTTTCTTTTTAACAAACCAAGTGTTTAAAGCTTCTTCTTGATATGGTCGTAATGTCGTTGACAATACCAGTTTCTCTTTCAAAGAAAAATCCGTAGGAATGGATTTATCAATCGAATAATCAATTTTTTCGTTATCTAATAGCTCAATCAAAGTCTCATAAAGGTAAGGTGGAAGGTGATAACTTTTTTCTTCAACACGGTATTTTTTTTCAGGAATCGACCTTTCTATACTATCTAATCGCTCAGTTTCAACTATCAAATCATACCCCCTATCTAATTTGATTTTAATTGAGCTCATGAATAACATCTCTTTAACTTGTTTAAATTTTTTTGCAAGGAATCTAATGAAAATTAGCAAAATTCTTATTTGTTCGATCTTAATGAAAGATATGGCCGAAGTAGTGGTTTCCTCTGATGAAGAATATGACAATCCCAGTTTAATTTTTGATATTGCTAGAATTATTCAGATATCTTTTCTTATAATCGTAATTGGAGCAATTACAAGCTATTTTCTGGATGATGATTTTTCAAGTCAAAGTATTTATGATACAACAATGAATGTTTGTTTGGGTATATGTTTAATAACAAGTATAATCCTTGGAGGACAAATCTGTGGAAGTCAGTCTTTCGCTGGAAATAGACGGCTACTTTATTCAATTGGTCACAAAGAACGATTAAGAACATATAACAGAGAACTCTTGAGAAGGGGTCATTTGGGATATGCAGGGATAATTTGGTTTTCTTCATTCATTCTAGTAGCTGTGGCGTTTATTAGATGGTTCATTTCTGAAATGTAGTATCTCCTAAATAGCTCAAATTTAATAGGTAAACAGCTTACTATTTGTCATGTCTCAGAGAATAGTGATAATAGCGGGTGTTCCTGGTGCCGGAAAATCAAGTGTTTTGAGAGAAGCTCATGAAAGAAGGTTAGAATTGTTTAAAATTGTTTCATTTGGGAGTGAAATGCTTAAGCTTTGTTTAGAACAAGGATTAGTTGAAAATAGGGATCAGATGAGAAGTCTGACCTATCCTGTTCAAAAAAACTTACAGATAGAAACAGCTAAACTTATTTCTTCTATGGAAGGGAATATTCTACTTGATACTCACTGTACTATTAAGACTCCAGCTGGCTACATTTCTGGATTGACTGATGAAATGCTTGAAATTCTTAAACCGGTTGCTTTTATTTTAGTTGATGCTCATGAAGTAGAAATAAGAGGACGAAGAAAATCAGACGAAACTAGACCAGAAAGAACAATAGAGGCTTTTGCTGACATTAGAGAACATCAAGTTATTAATCGTGCCTTTGCAACTTCATTCACTCAAAAATGTGAATCTCTCCTCAAAATAGTTCAGAATAATACTGGAGAGTTTGAACTAACTGTTGAAGAAATTCTTCAAACATTAGATTATGTAACGATGTAGAAATAGAAAACAAATCTAGAGATAACCTTTGCTGGAAAAATAATGAATTACTAGTACCATTTGACCGTAACAACATACCTTTTTCTGTTTCCAGCAAGAATTAAGTCGATCACTGGCTCTTTATCAAAATTTGATCTTATAATATTTACTAGTTTAGCTGTTCTCGTAGGAGAAGCCAATAGAACTGAGGTAAGCGGACAGAAATTTTTTTCGTCGATGTTCCTTTCAAATACTTCTTTGAAGAGATTGATACTGAAATCGATCCCTTGAAAGCTTTCACCTGTTAATTCTGACACTTGACCTTGAAAACCTCGTGTCGTCCTTTGCATGGTTTCTTCGCTATAAAATGGAGGAAAAGAAAAAACTAAATCGTATTTTTCTTTTGGGATCACATCTTGGATAAGACCTCCCTTTGAATCAATTACTTGAATGACTTTTTCTAAACTATTTTCTTTAATATTTTTTAAAGCCCATTTAATGGACTCTTGATTGATTTCAGTAGCGCAGATATTAGCTTGATATTTTTTAGCAGCAATCATGCTCAATATTGCTGACGCACCAGTACCTATCTCAACTAAACGTGCTCCTTTTTTCAAATATTTGTCAAATAGAAGTTCTAAGAAGGTAATTCTGAGCCCAATTGTGGGTATTAGAAAATCTGGAGGAATGGTAAATGATAAACCCGTTAGTTTTTTACAAACCAATTGATTGTATTTTCTGAGGGTTTTGGAACATCCAAAGTCTATTTTTGGGGGATCATGTGAAGTTAGAAATTCACTAAAAGATGGATCAAAAACAAGGACATCTTTAATCCTCAAACTATTTACTTTCGCATCATAAGTTGATTCAATAGTCAGTTTATCTTCATTCATCAATAACCCTTCATTAAACGGTGATTTATCCAGTTGAATATAAATTACTCACTTAAAGGCTTGTTCTTAGAAAAGTCATGGGAAAACTTGCTGCCATAATCCAGCCAAATAAAATTCCCTGGATCCATGCGGCTAAATGCCAGTTTCCTTTTTTATGACCAATGGAATAGCCAATTACTGAGAGATAGATATAATATGGTATTGCATCCAAGAGCATATGAAAGGTTAGTCCTATATAACCGGTTAAAACTAATATACCTGTTAGTTTTAAGGTGAAATTGATCATAATAAGAATCATCATAGGTCCTACTCTCAATAGGACTATTTTATGTAACATATTCTTTGATTTTTCAGTTTTGCCAGATGGTTTGAAAATTATTTCTTGAACCATAATATTATCCCAGTAGAAAAACCAAGTAGCGGCACTAGTAATTATCATTGCAGAAAATACTCTTCCTAAAGTAAGAGAAGCAAAGATAGGTGTAACAAAACGAAAATCAAAGATGAACAGTATATCGACAGTCCAGACGAATGAGAATAAAAGAGTAAAATAAAGAACCATTTTTGTTCCAGTTCTAGTATTTAGAAAAGAAAAAAGCTCGTAAAAAGATTGTTTAGCTTGAAAATCGAAAGGAATGATGTTTTTGATCGCTTTTCTCCAGACGAATCCAACACTAATAAGCCATATTACTACTCCTTGCGCAAAAAGCATTGGCGGAACTATAGTTATGTAATTAAATGGAATAGCAAGGATAAAAACCCCACCAAAAATAGCAATATATTTTATCCAGTCAATTAAGGTGCTTTCTTTCGGATTCGCTTCTGAAACCATTTGTTTTATTGTATGGTTTGTTTCTAGTTTTTCGGTGTAATTTTTGTTATTCAAGGTTTCAATAACGTTCTTGCCCTCTTTACTTGCTTCTTCTTTATTTTCAGAAATCGTTCTTGCTTTAATAAAAATCAGAAAAGCTATTGCAATTGCGCCAAGAAGTGAAAAAAGTTCAACCCAGATATAAACCAGAGGTTTTTCCTCACTTGAAATATTAAAGGAATTCATCATCCACTGATAGGCTTCTTTGATAACTTTAGGTTCGATAAGTTCTATTAAGTGATTAGAATTGGTAATTACTAATTTTCTGGCAGTACCAGAACTGAAATCGCCGTAGAGTTTGTTGGTTTCTATCATTTCTTCGCCAACAGCATTACCAAAACTCTCTCTTGCATCATCTACTGAAAAAACCTCATCAAGTCTTCCTAATAATCCCAAAACATTGTTCGTATCATTATTAATAACAAACGATTGCTCATAAGAAGTCCACTCGCTTTCCGGTTTGTCTGGAAGAGCAAGACTATTCCCAATAACTACCGTTGCTTTAACTAGTGGGTTAGCATTAGCTGCTTGTAGAACGGCTCCTCCTCCTAAGGAGTGTCCAATTAAACCAATATCATTTGTGGTATGAGCTTTTCCTCTGAGAAAATCTATTGCTGACAAAACATTTTCTCGGAAAAACCATTCTTCATTATTTTGAAGCATTCCTGAGGAGTGACCGTGAGCAACTAGATCAATTGTTAGAACAATCATCCCTCTTCTAACAAGTTCAATTGCAAAGTCTCTCATCATTTCCTTGCTTGCTGCTAATCCGTGAACAACAACAACGCCAGGATATTGGTATTCTTGATTATCAGGTTTGTACAAAACACCCATAATACTTTCATCATATCTATCTTTGAAATGAACTCTAGAAATGTCAAGATTGCCAAAATCCGTTTGTATCAAGAAACTGGCTATTACACTTGAAAAAATGAGTATAATTGGAATTATAACTTGCCATGAAGAACGGCGCATGAAAAAAAAACTAAGCAATCATTTAAAAAAATATGTTTGATAAATATATGAAAATAAAACTTACATTTCGTTTAAGAATATTGAAAGAATAGAAGCAAATCCACTAGAATGAGCCTATTTGTGAGCTAACCTTTTATATAATCAATGTTTATTATTCTAATGGCTAAATTTTCTCAGAAAGAATCAGAGTACCTTCAAGGGCAACAATTGGGCAGAATTGCCACTACTTCTAGGGACCATTCTCCTCACGTGACTCCGGTGGCCTTCGCCTCTGACGAGGAAAGACTGTACATAAATATACTACCCAATTCAAAGAAGGTCAAAAACATAAAAAGGGATCCGAGGATTCAGTTCGTTGTTGATGATATACTCTCCTTTGAAGACTTCCGAGGTGTACTAATAAGCGGAAAAGCAGAATTGTTCTCAAGTGGTAAGTTTCATGTAAAAGCTCGAAACCTAATTTATGAGAAATATCCTAAGTTCGAAGAGCAATATCCCATAGAGGAAGGGGTTTTACCAAACATTCTTATTATTACTCCAACCAAGATATTAAATTGGGGACCGTTATCCAAATAAAATACAAATAAAAATGAATTAATCTAGGACTTGTTGATTAAGGTCACTAATACATTAGAATGCTTCTAACCTGTTCTTTTGATTACGTGATACCCGAATTGTGTTTTAATAGGTAGATCAGTTATTTGACCTACGTTAAGAGCATAAGCTGCTTTCTCAAATTCTGGAACCATTTGTCCTCTACCAAACTGTCCTAAATTGCCTCCTTTTTTTGAGGATGAACAAGTTGAGTGTTTTTTTGCTAGTTCTGCGAAATTTCCACCCATTTTGAGTTCTTCAATTATATCACTTGCTTGTGATAGTTTTGCTACTAAAATATGACTGGCTTTTACTTTTCCTTTTGCTTTCTTACTCATAAGAAGAAGTTTATCTTTCACAAAATAAGTTTTTCTTTACATCGAATAACTAAAAAACCATTTATCTAATCTGCCATATGACAAAAAACTCTCGCAAAAATATTGCAGTTATTGGCTCATCAGGATGGAATGATGAATTAAATGATTTTTCTCTTGATTTAGCAAGAGAAGTTGGTAAGAAAATAGCTCAAACTGATTGTGTTTTATTAAGCGGTGGAAGAGGAGGAGTAATGGAGGCTGCATGTAAAGGTGCGAATGAAGAAGGCGGTTTAACAGTTGGAATATTACCATTTGATAAAGATGATTCAAATCCTTACCTTTCAGTTTCAATTCCTACTCACTTAGGTTTTTTTAGAAATGCTCTAGTTGTTCGGTCAGCTGATGCAGTAATTGCAATAAGAGGTTCTGTGGGAACATTATCTGAGCTTGCTTTCGCTTTAAATTATGATGTACCTGTAGTTGTACTCAAAGGATCAGGTGGAATAGCCGATGAAATACATCTAATGGAATCTATACGAGATAAACTTAGTTATGCTAATACTGCAGAGGAAGCAGTTGATTTAGCAATTCAGTTAAGTGAAAAAAATTAACCTCTATCTTTCTTCTTGTTCTAAAATTTTTTTATCTTCAGCAATTTGAGCAGTAATGGGTTTCAGAAGTTCATCATATTCTTCTTCAATAAAATACTTGTGAGCTATTTTTCCCATTATTGTATCATGTGTTCGCTTATTTGTTCCCAAGTCAAGGTATTCAGCGTTTGGCATTGCTTTTGCCAACTGTTCAATTTCATCTACAGGATGGAGTAAATCTAATGAAGCACCTACTACAATCGTTTTAACGGTAACTTTCTTAGCTATCTTGACCAGAACATATCCTCCCATGTTGTCAATTGCAATTGCAGAGAGTCTTATTCTAAGTGGGTCTGCTTCATCTAAATTTCTAGAATATTTTTCAAATTGTTCAGGTTCTTTAGAGCTTAGCATAAAGTTTCTCATATACCATTTAACAAATTTCTTTGCAGTATTCATAAGAGGTCTAGGAGTTCTAATAAGCATTTTTCTCCACGCTCTAAACTCCATATGGGGAACGGGACCAATAACCATTGTGGAGTAAGGTTTAAGTGAAGGGTCAATTTCTTCTCTCGATAAGTAATCAAGGGCTATATTTGAGCCAAGGGAGGAACCCATAACGTGAAATTTTTTTCCTTCAAGGTTTAATTTCTTAATAATAACTTGTAAGTCCTCAATAGAACGATCAACTTTGAAATCATCAGTTGTGGGTTTTTGTATTCCAATTTTAGAGGATAGTTTATCTCTAAATTCCAGGTAAAAAAGTCTGTGATGTTTTACGATTTCCACAAGAACAGGTATCCATCCAAAAATGTTAGACGCCCATCCTGCGATAAAAATAATTGGTGCTCCTTTTTCTTCTTCTTCAGGAGCCACTTCAAGAACTTTCAAAGCAACATTGTCCGCAACGGTATAATATTTAGTTTTTCCTGACTCTACAAACCCAACCCAGTCGTTCCAGTTATAATCTGATACATCACTTGTTTTAGCTGCCATTTCAATTCCTTTATAGAAGACGATATTTGGGTGATAATTTTTTTCTTTATAAACTAGCGGGAAGTACGTCTTTGACAATTTTTCATTTGTATCATCTATAACGCAATTACTCTCATAAATGATTTTATTAAATGAATTCGACTTTTTCTTTTTTTAAAGCAATCCAAAACCTTGATAAATAAGTGATTAGATTTTAAAACTGATTAAAGTGACTAAATATAATACTTATTCATTCATTCAGTTCATTATCTTAGTTCTCTTGGGGCTATCTCAGCTAGATCTTGCAGTTACTGATCTTGGAGCGGACACATCAAAATTATGGGTTAACCATATACTTTTTGACGACGGTTTACTTGGTGGAGCACTAGATTTCATGGATATCTGGTGGTCAATTTCAGCATTTCCTGCTTACTGTATCCTATTAGTAGCCATATTGCAGTTCTTCAAAGCATTAAGTGTTCACTACGCAGAAATCCCAAAACACGCTAGATCATAATAGAACTGTGGAAACTTTTGTGATCAACGGAGCTTATCTAGCTTAAATTTGAGTTTCTTTAGATACCAATACTTGGAACGATTTAAATTCATAAGTTATAAATAGCTCATTTTGAGAAAACTCAGCTGATCCATCCTTAATTTGGCAAAAACCATAGATTACTTCTTGCAAGAATGATTTATCAAGAGGAGTTTTATTATGACCGGGGAAAATAACATTAACTTCATCAAATAAGGAACTGAATTTTTTAATTGTGCTAAAATACTGTTCAAGATCACTTTCATTGAGATGACCGTAAATTGGTCCTTGATAGATTGTATCTCCCGCAAAAAGATGCCCTTTCTCTTTATTCCAGAGACAAATAGAGCCCGGAGAATGACCTGGAGTATGAATTACCTCTAAATCATAACCTCCTATTGAAATAATATCTTGATCGTTAAGCAGAACAGTAGGTGTGCAAGGAGGAATAGTGTATTGATCTGGCTTAAACCCATCAGGGAAAGGTCTCCAGACATAATTATCGATTATTTGAGTTATCAAAAAATCATTATCAACACCATTTTGAAGGCTTTCTGCTTCTGCTTCATGAATAGCTATTTTATCAAAATGTTTAGTCCCACCTGTGTGATCAAAGTGTGAATGAGTTAATACTACTTCAACCGGTAGAGATGTTATGTCCTCAACTACTGCTTTGATATTACCGATACCCATTCCAGTATCAATAAGGAGTGCTTTTTCATTTCCAAGTATGAGATAACTAATTACTTCTTCAGAGTGACCGGGCTCGTGAATGGCATAAATAGCTATTTCTTCATCTGGATTTAGTAGTACAACGTCAAACCACTGTGTCATTTTAACCATATAATATAGCTCGTTATCACAAATAAACTTTAGGGAACGATATGTTGGATTTTTTTCCGGAAGAAAAGCGTTTCTCTTTCCCACCACTGTTTCTCTCTAATTTAATAACCTCATTGTTCACTTTTATGATAGAAATAAATCTTGAATCGTATCTTTTAATTTTCCTTATCCATCAATTTGTTAGAAATATTTCTTCTATTACTCCTTCCATTTGAGCTATTTCTCCATTCTTTAACTTATAGCCCTTTTTCCCTACTTCTTCCAAAAATGACCATACTTCACTTTC
>DAOWED010000222.1 GCA_030638685.1 Candidatus Heimdallarchaeota archaeon
ACTAGAACTAAAATGAGTGAAATGGTTGCTGAAAATATTATAGCAAGCTTTTCTAACCAACAACCCCCTAATAGAGTGAACTAAACTGATTTGGTTGACTTCTTCTTTGCTGTAACTCATTTATCACTTCGATAATTACAGAAGATTAATAATCACTTGCCTAAGTTAGTAATTGGTTATCTCAATGAGTTCAAAGAAAGTTAATAGTTACATTCTACTACTATTAACTACGTTTTTTTGGGGTGCAAGTTGGGTTCTGGGAAAAGTGCTTGTTGAGTATGCTCCCCCCATGACCATAGGTTTTTTTAGGTTTTTAATAGCTATCTTTTTTTTCATTCCTGCTCTGATTTATTATTCTGACCTTAAATTCAGCAAAAAAACTATTTTACATTTTTTCAATCTTGGATTAATAGGTGTTTTCGGTTATGGAATACTTTTTCTGATTGGAATAAAGCTCACTACGGCAGCTCAAGGGGCAATTATTGCGGGATTTAATCCAATAGGTATAAGTTTTTTTGCTCATATCTTCCACAAGGAAAGGTTGGATCAACGATGGAAGTATATTGGCTTTGTAATAAGTTTTTCAGGAGTAATATTCGTAATAGGTATTCAACCTTTAATTAACTACGAGCCAGATCATTTGATTGGCAATTTAATTATTCTTTTAGCAATGGGTACCTGGGGAATTTATTCCGTTTACGGTAAAAAAGTGATGAAAGAAGTAAGTTCTTTAGAAGCCACTTCCGGTGCAGTATTTTTTGGAGCACTACTCTTTGGTGGAGGAGCAGTATATGAGCGTTTCTGGGAGTTAGAAGCTATGAAAGAGTGGGAGTTTTGGGTAATGGTTGCTGCACTTGGTTTTTTTGTGACTTTTCTAGGCTTCCTTTTTTATTTTATAGCTATCAATAATATAGGAGCCACCAATTCATCCATTTTTATTAACCTTGTACCTATTTATGGAACACTTTTTTCGTATATATTCCTAGGAGAAACGATTTATTGGACTTTTATAGTTGGATTAGTATGTATTATTTCAGGAATAATAATTATCAATTATGACAACACGACAGAAAAAGTGGGAGAAGTAGTTTCAATTGGTAATTAATGCTCTAATATCAAATAATTAGTAAAAGAAATTTGTAGAAAGAAGAAAGAAAGAAACTGATATAATTCAAAAAGTAATGTTTAGAACTTAACACTAACGCCTTTTTCAATAATAGATTTTAGCTGTTCAATTGTTTCATAGCTTAGTTGATTATTTTCAAGCCAGATACCTTTTAAATTATCTAATTTCAACAGCGGGGAAAGATCTATTTCTCGAATTTCATTATTATTTAAATAGAGAAATTCTAAATTCTTAAGATAGCTAAGAGCTTCAAGGTCAACTTCTTCTAATTTATTTCCCCAAACTTCTAGCCATTTCAAGTTCTCAAGTCTTGTAACTGGGGAAAGATCTATCCAATTAAGTTGATTTTCACTGAGAATAAGTCTTTCAAGATGAATTAGTGACTGAATAGAGCTAATATTAACTGAAAAAAGATCATTTCTAGCAAAGTTGAGTGCTTTTAAGTTTGGGAAATTATCACTGTTAACAGCAATTGGAAAGTAACTAATGTCTAAATCATTAAGATTTAAGGCTGTTACTTGTTTTTTTCTGATTGCTATTCTTTGAGTTTTTCCTTTTTCTAGGTCAGCATTGATCCCAAAAATTTCTTCCCTTGGCCAATTTATCATTTCTTTTCCTAATTCAATTGAGAGAATTTTTAGCCCATTATAATTGATTTCATCTAATAGATATTTCATATTCTCAAGTAAACTGTTCGTTTTATCTATTTCAATCTTTTCAAAGGCCTTTGCAAAAATCAAAATGAGATAATTTTAATAAGGCAAATGTCTTTTAATAATCATACAACAATGGTTGCCAGTAAAATGATCTCTTTCAAAAATAACATTACTAATAAAATACTTCTTTCTTTCCTAATTTTTTCACTCGTGTTCAGTCTAACTCAGTCGATGGGAGCAGAAACAATCGAAACTGATATCAATTTAAGTTTAAATGAGGGAATGCAAGATCTAAAACTTCAATATGAAAACTATCTGCCAATTCTGATAGAAAATGATATAGATATAATTGGTTATGCTGAAGGTTTTCAAGGAACTGGGAGTGAATCTGATCCTTACATTATCGAGGGCTATTCTATCTCTTCAAGCGGTGCATATGCTATCTCGATATCTGGATTATCAGAAGATATTCATTTTATTATAAGAGACTGTTGGATTAATGTTTCTTCAGCTTACGGAACCGGGATAAAAATTGCTAATGTTTCAGAAGAGGCATTTATTATAGAAAATAATCTAATAGTTAATGCTTCAATTGGGATAGAAATTGTAAATGCCAGTTCCACAACTCTTGTGAATAATACATGCCAAAACATTGATCTTTATGGGATTCAAATTATAAATTCTAATTATTCTTACCTTGAAAATAACATCTGCAAGGATGCAAAACAAGGAATAGTTATTGCTTCTTCAAATAGTGTTCAGGTTCATGAAAATCAGTTGATAAAAAATTCTGTTTATGGTATTAATGTTACTTCTTCTAATCATGGAATAATAACAAATAACTATATAACTGAAAATAATCGAGGGATGAGAATTTCTGGAGATAATAACACTATGACTGGTAATATTTTCTATTTGAACACCCAATCCCCTCAAGCAGCAGATTATGGAACGAGTTCATGGAGTTCATTAGAAATAGGCAATTATTGGAGTGATTATACAGGGACAGGAGATTACACTCTAGAAGATGGAGTGGCTAAGGATAACTTCCCTATGACAATTGCAGAACTTGATACAGATTATGACAATGATGGTATCTTAGACGGTTGGGAATTAACTTACAATTTGGACATATTTAATGCTACAGATGCACAAACTGATCTTGACTCTGACGGATTAAGCAACCTTGATGAGTTTCTAAATGAGACAGACCCATCTGATGAAGATAGCGATGGTGATGGAATGAAAGATGGAGACGAAGTAAAATATGGTTATGATCCCTTAAATGATTCTTCCAATCAGGAAAGGTTTGATATGATCGTCTTATCTATTATGATTGTATTATTCTTGTTTTTAGTAGGAGTAACAATGCTTTTTGCAGAATATCAAGCAAAATAATGAAACCAAATAAATTCTTGTGCAACTCGAAATAAAATCTTAGAAAAAAACTATCTCCCCCCCCTAATGCTTGAATTCTTCAAGCTGCTCTTTTACTTAGCTCGTTAAAGCTTAATATAGGGCCTCCATTGGTTCATAGGTGAGGAAAGTTCATCTATTGTTTGACCTAAGAGCATAATTGTATCAATGCTTTTTGATTCACCGGGGCGAAGTTTGAATATTTCAAATGCTCCAATCTCACTGTAACCATTAGCATTAGTGCGACTACCTCCTAGTTTTGTTAATGGCCTTGTGGATGCAAGAAGCATTTTTGGTTTCTCTTGACCGAGATCCATAACTGCCCAATTATTAGGTGCCATAGAGATAACTCCTCTTTGTTCCTCAGTTGTAGTACCTAACCAAAAATCGTTATCCCATGGATAATATGCTTTTTTGATTGGGTTAAGGAACATTGAAATGGTAGGTACAACATTAGAGGTTATTCCTGAATTATTGATCACTTTCAAGCTACTCCATAACAATGGAGCGTTAGCTCTGGTGAAATAAGTCATTTGTAGTCTAATGCCTCTTAGATTCATTTTGTGAGTAATGTTTATTTCATATCTTAATCCTGTCCAACCGTTTTCTTCTATAAGTTCGGGATCTGTCCAAGTGTCTTTGAAAAACTCTTGACCACCCCAAGTACCTTCTTGATTAACAAATGGATGTATTCCTCCGACGAAATTTCTAAACCACGAAAAAGCTTCTTTATCAGGATAGCGAGTAAAGAATAGTTCTTGCCCGTTTATTTCTGCACTGAATAAACTTGCACCATGAGTATTACTAGTCTTAAAGGAAATGAGGCCATTGGAAAATATCCAATGATTTCCTTCCTTTTGGAGTGTTACTTTTCCAGTTGAACTATATGGAATTAATGCTCCTTCAAATCTTCTTATCGAATGACCTAGTTTTAGGGATCCTTCGCAGTTGATAATTTGAGGTAGATTGAGTTCTATTGGTTTATCAAAGGTTAGATTTTTTTCAGCAGTTTTTTCTGGGATTAGCTCAGTTTTCCATAATTCCGTTTTTGACCAGAGAGTACTTTCTATAGATAATTCTACTTCTGTTGGTGTTTCTCGAATAGAACGATACTTAATTTTCACTGGAATTTGTTCCTTTTCAAGATCGATCCAATTGAGCGAAGAATAAGGATTCTCTGTTTCCGGTGCAACAAGTTCTTCACCTATAATAGTCTCTACTATAGATTTAGACCATTTAGCATGTTCTTTTCCCTTTGCAAGAATAGATTTTTTACCATTAAATTCATTCAACCAAATATTTCTGGTTGCTTGAACAGCTGGTAATCCAAAGACATAAGTAACATGAGCTGTTTTGATTGTTTCTCCTGGAGCAAGAGTATAACTGATAGTATCTACATGAGGAATACCTGCGTAGGAGATTTTTTTGGCTTCTTCTTCTCTCCAAATCACGCCTACTCCTAATCCTATACCGTTATGGGGTTCTCGAGCAGCCCATGGTTCTGCATAATCCGATGGGTCCAAGGGATAATCTCTTCTATCTGAGAATTCAAAATCATTCGATGTAAGAAATCCTTCTTTTAATGGCAAAGTGATTGGTCCTTGATACATTGATGTACCATAAGCCAATGTTCTGACGGCTACATCCTTAACTTCCTTATCCGAGTTTGTGTTAGTAAAGATGTAATAACTATGTATAAACGGCTTACCTGTTTCAATTTCTATTACTCTAACTGCTTTCAAACCAGGTTTTTCAGTCTTACTGTGGAGTGTCTGCTGAAGGGATACTCCTTTTTCTGTCTTTACAACATCGTAAGAATCAACTTGTCCCCAGAACTCAGAACTTTCATCGGGTAAGGGGTTACCTATTAGAATGGGTAATGCATGGATATTCGTTTCCCAATTAGTTGTCTTTGAGTGGACGAATGTTAAGTTAGCTACAATTCTATACCCAAAATGAAAACGTAACTGATCATTTTCAATTATACCATATTCTCTAGGATTAAAATAAGCAATTGAACCGGGCTGAGTGAAGCAACCCACGTGTCTGATGATTGAAGGAAGCTTTCTCTCACCTGCTTTAGTGTTAATAGTATAATCAAAGGTCCACTTAAGGGCCTTAGCCATTGCTTCTTTTGGACGGGTAAGAGTTATTTCTTTCTCAAAAGCAGTTAATCCTTCAGCTGAGAAATCATAAGTAATTGGATTATTAAGTTCTTCACCAGAAACTGTAATAGTTCCTTCTAGTTTTTCAGAAGTCATATTTCTAAAGCCAATAGGAATAGCTTTTTCCTCACTATCACGCTCAAAGGTAAGAGAACGTTCATCCATTACTATTTGAACTGTATCCTTAGGCACCCAACCTGTTCCTAGTTGACAGGATAGACTATCTATTTCGAGGTCAAGCTCAAAGCGACATTTTGTTCTACTTCCAGTATTTTCGGTTGGAACAATGGTCTCAGAATCAAGCTTAAGTTCAGTTTCTATGGAAATAACTTTTTCTTCACCGGGTAGAATAGTTACTTCTATCTTCTCAGGAGTAATCATTTCCAATTGTTTGAACGGTCTAATTTTTCCAGTAAGAATTATGGTCTTCTCTTGATTATTTGTAATTCTTAGCTCAGCAGATGCAGTATCAAGACCTAAGAATGTTTCATGTGTATTAGGAACAAGCTGCACATTGAACTCTTTACCATTTTCAACAAGGGAGAATCCAGAAAGATCTTTTGCCCAAGTATCAATGTAGACAGTTAAGGAATTATTCTCATCTTGCTTAAAACGATAGAAATAAGCTTGCATACCTAAGTGCTTGAATTCATCATGTACTTGATCAATAATCAAGTCTCTAGAAGTATAGTGATCATTCTTGGCAAAAAAGGGCTTGAAGAGAGAGGTTGATAGGATAGCTGGAAGGTAGTTTTGCATCAAAACGCTTGTTTTGTAAACCCACATATAACCGGTTTTCTTGTAAAGAGGGACTGCTTTAATGTTTCCGGGCCAAGTATAAAGATCTAATCTTCTTTTTCCTAATTTAATGCATCGTCTAAGAGCTTCTAAGAGAAGAGCTTTTCCATAACCTTTTCCTTGTTCTTTGGGTCTAGCACCTAGTAAAGGAATATAGGCTGCATCCTTATCATCCCAATGATGATCAATGGAGCAGTAAGCTTTGACTTCATCATCATCTATCAAAAGCATTTGATCTATCATTTTGCTTTGTTCTAACCATTCTGAGAAGACTCCTTTGGTTGTAAATTTAGTGCTTCCGAAAGAACCACCCCAAGAATCATCTTCACCCCAAGTGTTTAAGCATGCGGCTAACTTTTCTGCATCTTCATGAGATGCTTCTGCTGATCGAATTTTTTCCATTTGAGGAGTTTTGTTAAATAAAATCTTTGTATTTTCCATAGTTATCACTTGAGGTTGTTGTTTTTCTGGGGGAGAATACCACATGTTGAGTGGTTTGAGTCATTTACAATTTTTATATTATTAGTCATTTTCAATTATAAGTTTATTTGATTAATAAGTAGAAAGTGAAGAATCCAATCACAAAGGAACAATTATTGATTGATCGTAAATCAGTAACTGGATTGTCATTTTTACTTGTTTTTCTAATTCTCGATTATCTCGAGAAGTGTCTTTCACCATGAATATATTGGAAAGTTTGGTACCAAAGACTATCTTCATCTTGAAGATCCATCATTAGCTCGATTACTTCTTTAGTATCGAAGCTAACGCTGTACTTTTGCCTGAAATGCCTCATGATAGAGGTAATATCTCTTTCAAGAAGCTCATAAGCTTCAATTTTTGAGATGTAATTACCTTTTGAGGCAAAGGGGGAGATATTGTTGGAATTATATTTCCGTGCTTGAAGGACATCAATTACAAAAATCTGGTTATTATGCCAGATAAGATTATGTTCATTGAAATCCGCATGAGCAATATGGCATTCAGTAAACATCTTGTAATAGATATCTAGTATGTCCTCGAGGACTTCGATAGGTTCAAGACCCAATTCTAAAAGATTGACTTCTTTAAGAAGAGGGGATGGGCCTATTTCTGAGCCAAGAAGCTCCATACTGTAAGCAAAGTCTTTTTGCTCATAGGGCATAGGTAAAGGAACCCCTTTATCATAGAGTTCAACCAACATGTCGTATTCTTGCATTGCTAATATAGAAGCTGCTTGAACACGTACTGCCGATTGAGTGCCTTTATCTCTAGCTCCACTAACATTTCCATCAAGATCTAACAGATCCGAGCGATGGGCTGTTCTGTAAATTCTGTAAAGCTTGATTGCGACTAATTCGCCTTGATTATCTCTAGCCATGTAAACAGTGGCTTCTTTTCCAGAACCAATAATGTATACTGTTTCTGCACAAAGACCAAGGTTGATTATCTGTTCCGCACCAAATTTTCCGTCTAATTCAGGTATCACGTAGTCTTCTTCTACTTGTGTGAGTCGATATAATTCTTCTGCCAATTTTTTATAACCTCTATTGTTGAAGTTTTGTTGTTTGGGGGGGAGCAAATAGAATGAAACTTGATTAGAGTCTGAACTACTTGTGCTTGGCATCAAGCAAAAAAACTATATTGTCCTTAAGCTCATGAAAAAAAAGAATCAAAAAAGCAATTAGCTTAATCAATAATTGAAAAACAACAATAGTCGCTTATAACACTGATCCACCTTAATTACTTTATCAAGTCTCTTCCTTCTCAACTCGATAAGTAATTACGAAAATTAACTTATTAGTAGATTGAGCAGAAGGAGCCTATTACCAATACCTTTGTGTTAATCATTTTATTGTAGCCTCCATTAAAGCTTATAACTTAAGAAAACATTAAACATATATTAATTTATTCATGGGCGAATAGATAATCCTCATAGAGATGGTATTAAAACGTATTAAACAATTGTTTAAAAAAATGGCAAAAAAATGAAAAATTTATCACTTTGAATATAACATGTAATCAACTCATAATATTTGCGTAGATCTGTTCATAATCATAAGTAACTAGAATGGTTAAACTACTGTAATTTTAACAAAAAGCAATTGTGAATATGATTGAATGAAAAAATCTAATAGACCAAATAGTTCTCTCACTTCTTTTAGATCTATTAGACGAATAGAAAACTAGTAAGTATAAATTTACCTCTTCTTTCTTCGATAAATGACCATGAGTAATATTCCCGGTAGAACTAACCAGGAATGAATTGCTCCATCATCATCATCAGTTGGATCAGGTGCCTCATACATTTCAAGCTGGTCTGTAACTACTAAATTATCAATTGATGAATTTCCCAAATATGAATGCCATACGAAGTCTTCACTCCTTGAATAGTCTGTATCTGTTTTTTCAAGAATTAACGTTTTGTCATAGAAGACTTGAATTAAACCACTTCCATTCCTTGCTATATCAATTTGGTGGGATCCAGTTTGTGAACCGGCGATGTAAGTTTCATCCATAACGTCAACGTTATCAGTAACAACCGGATAAAACCACTTGTATAACCATATTTCGGCATTTGTATCTTCTGTATCAAAGCCTACACCATATCCAGTACGATTAAGATCACCATCAGTTAACCCCGTTAAATTTGATTCAGGGGAATGATCTACATGTATGAAAGAGAAGCAATCATAAGTGTTAGAATTCGCTGGGACATTCCATTCAAAGCTCCAATTACCTGTTGTTACTGTGTTGACATGATACGCATTATGAACCTCAGTATAAGTGGTCCCGGTATACGGGGCTACGAGTTTTCCATCTATAATTTCAAAACCAGTAGCAATTTCGCTATAAGTTGGAATGGTAAAAGAAGTAAATTCCCAATCCGCATCGTCTGAGAATTCATCTTCCCAATAAGTAAGTCCAGTTACTTGTGTAGTTGTAGTTAATGAGAAAAGCAGAAACAATATACACAAGAATCCTTTTGATGTAGATAACATTGATTAAGATAACCTTTGAAACTATTAAGTTTTTCCTATAAAATAATCTATATAATAATACAAAAAGATAAAGATTTAACTAATTAAGGATATTGTTAGATGGTTAGGCCTCGTAAAAAATGTAAATAAGAGGTTATTTGATATTGTAGTAGGTGAATACTTTCTAATACATTCACTCTGTTATTTTTGTTCATTGATTACTTCTTTGTTCTTCAATGACTGATAA
>DAOWED010000054.1 GCA_030638685.1 Candidatus Heimdallarchaeota archaeon
AATTTCTTGATACACAATGTAGGGAAGGTTTCCCGGCAGAAAAGAGTATTTTGCAGCATAATTGTTGAATAGATAAATCCCAATAAAATAATCGTCTGGTACCGTTAATGAGATATTTGTATGATCCGTATGTATTGTTACTGTTGAATTAACATCATAGATTCTTAGTGCTGTTTTAAACGAATCAAAGTCATGAAAAGAACTGTAATGACCTGTTGTATTTGTGAATGCATAAACAATCCAGTCTTTTTCAAGCCCTGCTTTTTCAGCAGGAGATTCAGATATAACGTCGGTAACTAATAGGCCAGGCTCATCAGTGTAAAGTGGGGAAAGAAAAGGCGTGAAAAAGAGTAATGGTATGAGAAGTATTAGCATAAGTAAAAGGTTCATTATTGGTCCAGCTGCAAAAATTCTTAAACGAGACAACTTTGAACTCACGTTCATCTGCTCTTCTGATGGTTCAATAAATGCTCCAAAAAGAAATATAGCTAAGAAAAGTCCTGTTGATTTAACTTTAACCTTCTCAACAACTGCAATGACTCCATGCCCCAACTCATGGAGAATAAGAGCTAATGCTAGAGGAATAACTAACAGAATAAAGGTTTCAAATGAGATAGTTACTCCGGGTATTATTGGTGCTAAAGCGTTTCCAGGGTTGTTTCTAAATACTAACAGAACAAAATTTAGCAGTAATAGAACGAATGAAACAGCCATAAGAATAATGCTTATTGGTACTGAAATAAAGCTAAAGAAAAGCCAAAAGCGTCTTAATCTGTTTCCAATTGAATGTATTAATCTGTTGAATTTTTCAGTTTTGTAAATTATAATTAGTGGGGAAGCTATGAAATGCTTGCTTTCAGGGTCAAGTAGTCTTATTATTATGTAAAGAAAAAACCATATATTAAGTAAAACAAGAAACTGAAAACTTGACAACTTTAATCCCTTAATGATGGAAAATTATGAGAACTCAAAAAGTCTATGATACTTGCTTTTGTCAATATTATGGTCTTTATAAGATCATCTTTATATTAACTAAAGATAATTAATGTCATCTTTCCCATTATCTCCAACTGCTGATAAAATTATAAAGACGCTTAAAGCCCATAATCATGATTTTTTAACAATTTCTGAACTGAGTAAATTAACAAATCTCTCTTATAATACTATTAGAAGAGCAGTTTTTAAATTAAAAAGTCAGAATCTTTTGATAGAGAAGAAGGGACACATGGGGAAGTTATTTTGTTTATCTCTAGAGATGGAGAATTTATTATCAAATAAAAATGAAGCAAAGGATGATTGTGAAGAGTTTGAACCTAATCGATTACGCCCAGATCACCCCTTAGGTTTTTTACTTGAAGAGATTAGATGAAAGATATTTTTAGTATGCCTAATGTAAAAATTCATTTAGAAACAATATCAAGTACTCTTGTTACTTCATTAAAATGACTATAATTTGAGTGATTGATAATGCGAAATGATATTGAAAAAAAACTCAGTTTGCTTAATTTGCCATCTATTGATGAATTGGGTTATAATAATTATCAGTTGCTTGAAGGCGGAGGATGGACAACTAATGAATTACCCCTTGGTTGCCAACAATGCAGAAGAGGCTCAAAAGGAGTATTATTTATCGGTCCTGCATGTGGAGTTAATTGTTATTATTGCACTATTGATAGAAAAGAGGTTCATGTTTCAAAGATTAATGAAAGAACAATCACCTCCCTTGATGATATTATATCTGAACTAATAGCGATAGATGCAGAAGGGGTAAGCCTCACCGGCGGAGACCCAATAATTTATTTTGAGGATACTCTTAAAGCCATTAAGCATGTAAAAAACAATTTTTCAGAGAAGTTTCATATCCATCTTTACACATCAGGTACATTCTTCAAAAACAACCAGCTTGCAAAACTAGCAGATGCAGGGCTTGATGAAATAAGGTTTCATCCCCCTGATGCTTCATGGTTTTCAACTATTAAAGAAGCAAAAGACTTCTCATGGTCAGTTGGTGCTGAAATACCTGCAATTCCAGGAAATGAATCTTTTGCGATTGAACTTGCCTCTTTCTTACAAAAGATAGAAGGTGATTTTCTCAATCTTAACGAGCTGGAATTTACTAACTCAAATGCTAACGCACTATTAGATAGGGGTTTTATATCCCACGAGGATAATGAAGCTGTTATAGGAAGTTCAGATGCAGCTCTTAAGATTCTTGCTGATGGGGCAAAAGTGGCACCTGATGTTATTTTACACTTCTGTACTTCTGTTACAAAGGATAGAATCCAGCTACGAGAAAGGTATAAACGAAGAGCAAAAAATGTTGCTTCCCCATACGAAACACCAACTGAAGAAGGATTACTAAGCTTCGGGCAGATAGATATCGATCAGTCCGATTTATCTACTGAAGAATGGGTAGATTATTTGATGGACAATTTTGATATACCCCAAGAAATGATTGGGTTTGATCGTAAAAGTAAACAAATATTTCTTCCAGATTATATGCTAGTAGCTATAGCATCTGATCTAGACGAAGAAATGAGAGAATCGATTTCAATGAGTTTAGTTGAAAAATATCCTATTGATGAGCAAATTATTACAAGAGTGGATCCACTTCCTGATAAAGAACTGGAAAAAATCTTTCTTGGAGAGGAAGAGTAAACTGGTATATCAATAACATTCAGAAGATGAATATCTTGATTTACTGTCTTGCAGAAGCAATCAGTTCAAAGCCTAATGAATTTGTCATAGTTGGATTTTCAGGTATAAGAATTTCATCTTGTGACCCAACAACGTTCTGCTCCTCTAATAATTCCTTCAAGGCGTCTCCAAAGATATAAGCACCACCACCACAAATGATTACTTTCTCTATCCAAGCATCAGGTGGTAGATTATTAAGGTAAATAATTGTTTCATCCAAGATTACTTGAGATATTTCTTTTACAAAATAATCAATGGAATCTCCAATTTCATAAGTTTGTCCAGCAATATTGATTGATCGTCGAGAAGATTCAATTAACCCCATTAAATCAAAGGGTCGGATTATTTTTCCTGTTTGTTCTTGCAAATATCTGCTTAATCGGTTTGTGAGTGTGTCCGTTGCTTCTTGAAGTGACCCACTTGCTGTTCTCATAATTCGTCCTGAATACATTGTGAGTATATCTGTTGAACCAAAACCTATGTCTATTATGATTGCATCTACTGCTTGTTTTATCCCCATTTCTTTGAGGAGAAAATAATATGATCCGTAAGGTTCAGGTAGTACAAAGCATTTTTGAACATTAACTGTTATTTGTTTTACTTCTTTTGTTGCATCATTGATTACTTTGATATTTTGAGTGCCAGTTAAGCTTCTACTTAATTCTGCACTTTCCTCTTGACTAGTAGCAACCGGTACTCCAGTAGCTATGATTACATTTTCATGTGATCCTTCAACTAATAACCCTAAAGCTGCTTTAATAGCCAAAGAAGCATCTTCTGTTGATTTCATTCTCCCTTCACTTGCAAGTGGACGACGAACTTCACTTTGTAAACGAGCTAATTCTCCAACATACATTTGTCTGCCATTTTCTTCAATGACTAGATTATTTATCAAACTTTTATCTGAAGAGCCTATTGACGACCAACCCGATGTCGGTGAACCAATTAAACTTGGAATACGTTCTAATGTATCTCCACATGAGATTTTTATTGTTGATGTCCCTAGGTCTAACCCTACTGTTTTTATCATACTTTCTATTGGCATTTTTGATTTCTCCTTTTCTTATTTATTCAATTTTAGGATCATATTAATGTTGTGAGTTTCTTCGAGTATTAATATTAATATGTTTTGAGTAATTTAGATCAATTTGTGATACCATTACAACACTTTTTGACAATAGTTTTTTTTGTGAATTTTTTCTATTGACCGAAGTGTAGCATATTAATTTTACCTTACATAGTATAAAACGTATAGAGAGAGGTACCTAAAAGTACTAAAAGTGAAAAAGAAAGAATTAAAGAGAGGACCAGTAAAATTAGCTGACCCATCGTTTTAGGAAATAAAACTAAAACAAAAAATAAAGTTATAGTTATTCTTTCTTCTCTATAAATTCAACAACATTATCTACCAAAGTTCTGAAAGAAGCAGCAGCCGGAGAAGAAGATAAAATGGTTGGGGTTCCTGAATCACCATCTGTTACAATAGAAGGATCAATAGGAATAGTAGCTAGTAGTTTAAGATTCAGTTCATCAGCAGCTTTCTTTGCACCGCCTACTTTGAAGATATTTGTTACTTCATTACAATGTGGACATACAAAACCAGACATGTTTTCAACTACACCTATAATAGGGAGATTGAGCATCCCCGCGAAATTAATTGACTTTCTAACATCTAAAAGAGCTACTTCTTGAGGGGTTGACACTATTATTGCTCCTTCCATTTCAGGAATTCTTTGACCGATGGATAAAGGTTCATCGGACGAACCGGGAGGAAGATCAATTACTAAATAATCAAGTTCACCCCAGAGAACATCGGCTAAAAATTGTCTAATAGCTTTCATTTTAATTGGTCCTCTCCAGACAACAGGAGTATCAGGAGTTTTTAGGAGCATTGCCATGGAGATAATTTTAATTCCATCTTTTTCAACGGGAATCAATCTTTCATTGTCCCCGGTTAAACGCTCTCCTTCAACACCCATCATCATTGCAACATTAGGACCAGTAACATCTGCATCCAAAATACCAACTTTGAAGCCTTTTTCTTTAAGGCCAAACGCTAAATTAACTGAGACAGAAGTTTTTCCAACTCCTCCTTTACCGCTTAAAACAGTAACCTTGTGTTTAATTTTACTCATGTTGCGCTTAAGACGCATATCTTCTTTCATTTGTTCAGATTGCATTGGATCAATTTTTTCCATTTAATTACTTCCTTAAGGTAGCTACTTTAATTATGAAAAATATGAGCTATCGCACTAAACACTCACTCGTATTTGATAAACTAATCGATTAAAGAGATGAAGGAAGACTGAATGAAAAAGATTAGGCCAGTGAAAAGACATAATTGGCAGATGAACAAACTCAAATAATGTGTATTACAAATTATATAAATAGAAAATCTTTAGAATTGTTAAGAAGGTCGAAAAATAGATGACAAACGAATTTAAGAAAAGAATAACTTCAGCTTTGGAAAAACATGGTTTTGAGATTCTAAGTAATAATCAAAAAGTACGTACAAGGGGAATAGATTTTCACAGAGGATCTAACAGAATTATCTCAATTGCAAAAAAAGGAAATATCTTACTTATTTTTAAAACAAAAGCAGGGAAAGGAAGCGACCCATATAATCCAGGTCTAAAACCTAAAATGCATGAATTAAGCATGCAAACTACATCAATGAAAACATTAAGTGTTATTAGAGCATTAACAGAAGGAAAAGCAGACCCAGAATTATGTGAAAAATGGGAAGGAATGATAGTTGTTCCTGTTGTTTTTGTTGAGAAAAGCTCAAAGATTACGCCGGCCTATTATTACTACGATGCAACTTCTCCAGTTAACCAATGGTTCAGAAATAAACGAATTCCTTTTGTTTCTGAGGAGTGGGTTGACCAAAAATGGGATGAAGAATTTGAAAAAACATTGGATCATCTTGGATACGCTGTTTCTAAACCGGTAGAAGAAAAAGAGCTCAATACAGCCATTCTAGAAGAAATTTCAGAGAAAGTGGTTCTACTAAGTAACCTCATTTCTGTGGAAACACACCTTGAAAGAACAGACATCCCTCCAAAAGTAATTAATGTAGGAGGAATTAATCATATATTATTACTGTTTTTGGAAAATAAACCAATGGACATAGTTGACAAAGTAATGCAGTGGATACCAACCAAGTTCGGTTCCCGTCAAAAAAGAATACCTTCACAATATACGGTTTACAGTTTCAATTTATCAACAAATGTCCAAGGAATTGTAAGATACCACATTCCTTTACCAGAAGGAGTAATTGAAGATAAAAATAAATTCATCAGCATGCAATGCTCAGCAGCTTCTTTTATAGATATGATTGAAAACTTAGGTGACAATTTCTGGCAACCATTAGGTCAAATTGGAGACCTCACAGATACCTCTGAAGAAGACTTATTACGGCACTCATCAATGTTCGGGTTACAACCCGTATATGATCAAGCGATAAAAAGAGTTGATGAAGCACAAGGAGAAAACTGCCTTAAATGCGGCAAAAATGTGGTAAAAAAGGTAGAAACATTACCTCCTGAATTTCCAGAACTTCCAAGTGGAAAACTTACTATTTACTATTGTGATCTAGAAGAGAAAGGATGCGGATTTACAGTGGTTATTTCCTCAGATGAGAAAGAAGGCGGAATAAGCGTCTTTGCACCTGTTGTTTTCCAAACAGATCCAAAAGAAATAGATGCAGCACAACACGCCCTAATTGATGTTGGTCTTACTATTCATCACTCCAAATATTTCGATATGTAAAACAATAGTAATGTAAAACTTGACAAAGGTGAAAGAATCGATGAATATGTCGAAACACCAGGAGAAATATGATTTAGGAGATGATTCTGAAGATGAAATTATCGCAAGTGTTAACTTTGAAACAGAGGAAATCACTGTTCTGAAACATATTTATTTCAAATGTACAGGTTGCGCACTTTGTTGTATTGAAAATAAAATACCAGTAACGGAAAGAGAATATGCAAAAATAGAGGAAATGGAAGATATAGATGTTTCTTATGCCTTAGAATCGCTTAGCCCAATATTAATTCCCCAAAGAGTAATATCAGATAGTAATAGAATTAAAGCATATTTAATAAAAAAGAAACCATATTCTCACGAATGTTATTTTCTGGGTGACAAGAAAATGTGCAAAATTCATCCAGTTAAGCCATTTGCATGCAAAATGTACCCGTTCTCATTAAGACCAGATCATGATGAAGCTGTTAAGATTCTTATTCATCCAGAATCTGTTTGTCAGTTTATCTTTGATGTAAAAGAAGAAGAATCCAATACAGAAGCAATCGTTGAAGAGATTATATCAATAATAAACTCTAATATGAAAGAAATGTAAGGTTAAGGTTTGTTGCACGCTAGACAAGGATTTCAGCATAAAAAGGTAACAAAATGATAAAAGATTATTATTCTTTGGTCTAGAAAGATTAATTTTCTTTGACAATTAATCAACGTATGGTCTACTCTAAATTTGCCTCGTACTATGATGCTATCTATGATGAAATTTGTAATTATGGCAAAGATGTAGAAGTCTTTCTTAAGATTGCTAAGATTCATTTACCAGAAAAGCCAGTTTCAGTAATCGATTTAGGTTGCGGCACTGGGAAACATATGGAGATTTTTGAAGAAGAAGGGTTAGAGATAGCCGGACTAGACCTTTCGGAAGAGATGATTACTTTAGCAAAACAAAGATTCAAAGAAAAAGGAAAGAAAATAGCTCTAACGAGTGGCAACATGAAAGATTTAGCAATAGATCAAAAATATGACCTTTCCACTTCTTTCTTTGGTAGTTATGGCTATTTAATAGATGAAAAAGACGCCATTTCACTTTTCAAAAACATTAAAGAAAAAGAGATCAAGCTTTTCATCTTTGAATTTTGGCAAACAACTCAAGTAACTGATAATCACAAAACATGGGTGAATGACTGTTTAAGTGTTCAATAAGAGATGGTAGATGATATGATAGCAATCATTACCTCTTTTTCCGGTAAAATTCATGGGCTAAGAGCTCATAAGAATAAGAAGAAAAGAAGAAAAAAATAGCGGCTTAAACTACTTTAAACTATAGTATTATCTTTTAAAAAGACTAAACTAACATTTATG
>DAOWED010000005.1 GCA_030638685.1 Candidatus Heimdallarchaeota archaeon
ACCTGTGGAAGAACCTGCGGAAGAACCTGTGGAAGAACCTGTGGAAGAACCTGTGGAAGAACCTGTGGAAGAACCTGTGGAAGAACCTGTGGAAGAACCTGTGGAAGAATCTGCGGAAGAATCTGCGGAAGAACCTGCGGAAGAACCTGTGGAAGAACCTGTGGAAGAACCTGTGGAAGAACCTGCGGAAGAACCTGTGGAAGAACCTGTGGATGAACCTGTGGCTGAACCCGTGGATGAACCCGTGGATGAACCTGAGGCTGAATAATAATTAGATAAAAACCATATTTTTTCTCCAAAGAAATAAAAAGGAAGATAAGATTGACTACTGAAAAAGGAAAACGATCACCAATAATTCAAGAAGGTGAAAAGAGATTCACAAATATTCAAGCGAAGGAAGGGGCTCTTCCGACGGGAGAAGTACAAGAATCTTTGCTTTCTTTTACAAGAGTCAAAACAAATGGTTTCTCTTTTCTTATTTCAAATCAATTTCTTATTGAAATATTTACTACTTCTGCCTTAGAAACTTTACCTAATGTCCCCAAAGTAGTTTTGGGTTCAATTAATTTTCGAGGAGAAGTAATAGTTGTACTTAACCTAACAGAAGTCCTTTCAATAAAGACTAGTTCACAAATAAATATCGCAAGAGGTGATAGTGTTCGGCTTCTTATAATAGATTTTGAGGGAGAGCGTTATGGTCTTTATGTAGATCAGATCGACAGTATCGTTAAAATAGAAAAAGAAAAAATCTTACAAGCCTATACTTTACGTGATTTTGTATTGGTAGAAGGCTTATATCGGGGAGTAATACTTGATGAAGATCAAAACCCCTCACTTATATTAAATGTTTCAGAATTAATAAACAATTATTCACTTACAGCTGGTAATGTTATAGAAAATGAAATTGTTCATTTTGTTGTAGCAGAAGAAGCTATTCAGAGTGAGATTGACGCTGTATTTTTAAGTGATCAAAAAGGACACATGTATTTCCGAATTAATGACGATTTCTTTGCCATCAAAATAAGCAATATCTATGATATCATTAGTTCAATCAACTTAGTTGAAGCTCCCAACACTCCGTCTTACTTTCTTGGTACCATCTCTCAAAGGGACCAAGTTATACCTGTGATAGATCTTAGGTCTTTTTTCTATGGTTCATCACCTTCACAATTTAAAAGTCGCGATTCTGATATTTTTCAAAGAGAATTATTTATTGTAATTAGCTTCAATAACGAAAAAATTGTTGTTAGGATTGAGGCCATTGAAGGAATTATTTCTTCTGCTGAAGAAATTCCCTTATACAGCTATCATGAGACAAATGAGCTGGTTTATTTCAAGGAAGCCTTTCTCTATCAAAATGAACTTGTTGCCAGTATTAACTTAGAATCCTTATTCTCCGGCATAAGAGGAGCTTTATTTGATGTCAAAAAAGATTTTGTAACCAATAATAAATCTTTGACCATTGATCCTGACCCAGAATCATATGATATTATAAACCATAATATTCAACTTATAAAGGAACAAAAAAGCTTGATACCAACTACCATCAGACAAGTTAAGTCTCATGCTATAACAACCGAATTAACTGAAGAACCATATATATCAGGTGTCACTATCCATGTTGATACTACCCAAATCTTTATCCCGGATTCACAAATTGAGGAAATTTATAATGAAATAACGATTAACACTGTTCCTACTAATAATCCGGCATTGCTTGGTGCTCTTAATTACAGAGGAACTGTAATAAGTGTCATTGACATTCATGAAATCATTTTTCCAAGTAATAAAATTAGAAGTCATAAAAAAAGTCAAACAAATATTATTACAGACCATATTATCGTGATCGCTGTTAAGGGGCAAAGAATAGCTTTAGCTTTCAAGCACCTCAAAGAATGGGTAAAAATTGAAAAATCTATTATAAGGGCAGTTTCATCATCTGAACTGTTTGACCATGGTAATTATCTCTTTACAGGAAGTTTTATTGATAAGAATGATGACATTGTTTTCTTATTAGATTCTAGTTGGATCATTAATAACTACCAAGACAAAGATAAAATTTTAGCTAGTTTCCAAAAATCCGTCTTCTTTACTAATTTAGAAACAGAAGAACTGGAGCATGACATTATTGAAGATTTTGAAGGCCTCTTAGTGAAATGTGGAACTGAGTTATTCATTTTAGATACTTCATTAATATCAACTATAATAGGCAAAAAAGAAGGATCTTATATACTTCACTCCTTTAATAATAAAGCAATTGTGGGATTAGGTATCCATAATGAAATTCACCCTATTATAGATTTTCATTATTTTATTCATGAAAATCAACAAGAGCAAATTAACAATAGCTCTATCAGAGATAACTCAGCTATCATTACTATTCAAGATCCTATTACTGGAAAAGAGATCGGTCTTCTTGTTGAAGAAATTATTGCTAAAGTTAGTCCATTGGATTTAGAAGTTTTTCAAAAAGATAACTTTCTGAAGAGAAATGTTTGTGATGATCTTTACCAGGGCTTCTTCGCTCATTCATCTTTATTAGGTGGATTATTACATCCAAAAACGCTACTTAAAAAACTGCAAGATATCATTTTTAATGAGTTTAATAAATCACCCTCTGAAAATGATTTTGAAGCATTGATTAAAGCTGAAGAAAAGGATAAATTAATCGAATTCCGAGAAAAGCAAAGAGAAATCGAATTTATGTTATTTGATGACTCTGGCAAAGAAAGGGTTGATTGTCTAGTATTTACAATTGATGAAATCTGTTTTAGTATTATTATAGATTCTTCTATATCAATTTCAGTTGCTGAATATAAAAATGTAAATAAAATTCCCCACCATCCTCTCTTAGGAATATTGAGTCACGAGGAGAGAAATATCCCAGTAGTTGATGCTGTTAACATTATGTTTCCAGCAAATGACTTTGAAGATAGGGGTGATTCCAATCTATTTTTGTTGGTTGAAGGTGATACATTAGAATATGCAATTCCCATAAAAAATATTATTGGAGTTTTAAGTGCTTATGTTGAAAATTTGATACCTATCAAAAGCAATGATACTTTCATTGACGAATATAACCTATGTAAATTCAGTTTCGTAAGTGAAGAATCAAAAACACCCATTTTTGTACTCGAAAAATCTTTCATCAATCACGTAGCCGGAAATACCGAACTAATCAAACAGATAGACACTAATACTTAATAATCTCAAATTTAACAAATATTTATATTATAAAAAATAACAAAAAAAACTACAGAAAAAAACACAGAAAAAAAACAAGAGGAATACTGAATGGCAAATATATTAGTAGTGGACGATTCACTCTATCTTAGAGTTATGATCAAGAAAATCTTGAAGAAAATAGGTCATACTATTGTCGCTGAAGCAGGAAATGGTTTAGAAGCTATTGAGATGTATAAAGAACATAAACCTGATCTAGTAACTATGGATGTGGTTATGCCCAAATTAAATGGGTTGTTAGCCATAAAAGAAATACTACAATTAGATCCAAGTAGTAATATCATCATTGTTACTGCTTTAGGGCATGAACCAATGATTAGGGAAGCTCTAAGAATTGGTGCAAAGGATTTTGTAATAAAACCCTTTAAGCAAGATGAACTTGTAAACGCTGTTATGGGTGTTTTAAGTTAAATCAATAGTTTGATTAAAAGGTGAAAATCAGTGTCAGATCAAGATCAAGCTGAATTTGAAGAAATTCTTATCATCGAATTAGATGAAAGAGTAGAAGAACTAGAAGAGCAAATAAGTAGGTCAAAGAAAGAACCAGATAACGTTAACCTTAAATCAGATCTTTTGCGAACTCTTCATAGTATTAAGGGTTTATTCTCATTAGCTGGGTATCCTAACATTAGTACAACTGCTCATCATTTCGAGTCAATTGTAGTAGAAGGTGAATTGAGCAAAAATGAGCAATTCTTACCTATGCTAACAGCTTTTTCTGATGAGCTTGACAGCTTATCTTCAGCTCTTAAATCAAGTAGAACACCTGATTTAGGACGATTTGATCACTTAACACAACAATTAGCGTCCATAGATGAGTTTCTTATCAACTTAGGGAACCAAATGAACGTTACCGTCTTCTTTAACCCTTCTTGTACAATTACTAGTGCAAGAAGTCTTGTACTAATTGAAAGGATAAAACAACATGCAAAAATTACTTCATATGATCCCCCACTTAGTGATATACGCGAAGGTTTGCTAACGTTCAAAGAACTAGTTTTAGGTGTTACCACCCAAGAAGATGAAACAACTATTAGAAATCTTTGCATTAGAGTTGCTGATGTTGAAAATGTAGAGATTGAAAAATTCATGGAAATAAAGGCCGATGAAGGAATAAGTGCTGTTACAAGTGACCAGTTAAACATTCGAGTTAAGCTGGAAGACTTAGATGCAATCATTCAACTATTAGGAGACCTAGTAGTTTACGGCCAATTTATTCGAGAAACTGGAGGTCAAGATACATATAGTAGATATTCTCGTGAAAATTTACTAAACTTTGAGCGAACCATTTCCAACATCCAAGATCTAGTCATTAGAATGAGACTTGTACCATTGGAATCTGTCTTGAATCGCTTTCCTCGAATGATTCGTAGTATTAGTACTGAAGAAGGAAAACTTGTTGATATAATTATGTCTGGAAAGAATATAGGCGTAGATAGATCTATTATAGAACAATTAGTTGACCCTTTAACTCACATTATGCGTAATGCTGTAAGTCATGGAATTGAACTCCCTGATGAAAGAAAAGCACTTGGGAAGGATAAATCCGGTCTAATTCTTCTTTCTGTATCTCAAGAAAAATCTGAAATTATTATTGAAATCAGAGATGATGGCAGAGGAATCAACTATGACTTAGTTAAACAGAAGGCAGCTGAAAAAGGATATATTGAAGATGACGCAGAACTAACAACAGATGAAGTTCATGATATATTACTTAACTATGAAGTCTCTACCCAGGATCAAACCTCTGAAATTTCTGGTCGAGGAGTAGGGCTATCCAGTATTAAAAAATCAATAGATGGTATTGGAGGAAGTATAGAAATTGAATCAGAACCCAATTCATTTACTACTATCAAGCTTATTCTTCCACTTTCAGTGGCAATAAGTAAGATTCTATTACTGACTATTAAAGACCATCAATTTGCAATACCAATGGGCAATATACAACAAATATTATCTGTTCCTCAAGATAAATTCATTAGTTCTTCTTCAGGTGTTAGCTTGCTTATCGATAAAGAACCTGTCCCTATTATTAATCTTAGAGAAAGGTTCCAGTTTGAGAGTCTCTCCGAAGCGAACTCAGAGCAAAGCTCTGAAGTAGAACGTGCAAAAGAAATAGTGGTTCTGTGGCAAAATAGAGGTCAAAGCCTTGGGTTCATAGTAGATGACCTTCTAGGTGAACGAGAAGTAGTTATTAAACCAATTCATGATTTCTTAAGACAGATAGGTGCATTTTCTAGTGCTACAGTTTTAGAAGGTGGACAAGTAGTCTTAATAATTGACCCAACAAACTTTTTGGAGGTTAGTGCTTAATGTCTGATAAAAATAACAATGTAGATTACGATACTCTTAGTGACTATCAACTAGATGCATTAAGAGAAATAGGTAATATAGGAGCTGGGAATGCGGCGGTTGCATTAACAGAGTTTCTAAATAGAGCTACCTATATGAGTATTCCTAAGGTAAAAGTTGACAAAACTAATAACTTAGTGAATGTAGTGAAAATGCCGAAAGGCAAAAAAATAGCTATTGTGTCATTAGATACAATTCAAGACTTGCGATACGGGCTATTTGCTTTCTTCAATGATGATTCAGTTCAACGAATAATTGATCTTATGACCACAGACTATGATACAGGTGATCCAGCTGATATTGTGGAAATGTCACCTCTTTTCTTATCTTTGATCAAAGAAATAGGTTCAATTCTTTTGTTGAAATACGTTGAAGCATTGAATAAACTACTTAATGCAGAATCATATCCATCACCTCCTGCTATTCGAATAGGTACAGTGGAATCGATTGTAGACCATGAGATGAAAGACCTTGAAATTAAAAATGTGCTTCTGATCCAATGCGATGTTTTCACAAGTGAGAAAAAAATTCAAGTTGATATGGCGATAATTCCTTATCAAGAGAGTTTTGATCGCTTTATGGCTGCTTTGCAAATTGGTGATGATGATTATAAAGAGTAATACTAATTCACTATTTTTGGGTTAAGCCAATGACAAGTTCATTTTTCAATGACAGCACGGCTGATAACACTACTTATGTTGGAATCGGTGAAATAGCAATTGGATATAAGGATGACATCCTCAAGATTTCTTCTCTAGGTTCTTGTATAGGTTTAATTCTTTATCCTAAGCCAGGAAGTTTTCGTAAAAAGGTAGCAATAATGGGACATATAATGCTCCCTTCAAGCCCAAAAGACGATGCAAAACCCACTGGAAGGAAGTGGGGTCCTGCCAAATATGCCGATAAAGCAGTTCATACTATGATTGTGCAGCTAAAGGAAGTTGGAGTTTTTCGTGAAAATATTATTGCAAAAATGGTTGGAGGAGCAAAGATGTTCGGTCATGGGAGCAAGACACTTCAGATTGGTCGAAATAATGCCCGAGAAACAAGAAAAGCATTGTCAGAATTTTATATTCCTATTCAAAGATCTTATACTGGTGGAGATACAGGAATGTCAGTTGTTTATGATGTGAATGAAAATACTCTTTCTGTAAGGACAACAGGTGGCGTATCAAGATATATATAGAACAAATAGAACACATAATGAACGTATGAAAAAAGTATGAAAAAAGTATGAAAAAAGTATGAAAAAAGTATGAAAAAAGTATGAAAAAAGTATGAAATAAATAATAAGTGATGAACTTGGTAGATACGAGAAAGTTTAGCATAAGTTTAGAAACTAATGCTGGAAAAGAAGAATTGTTAAAATATATAAGAAGAGAGATAGATTTCAAAGAAGAACATGAAGAAAGAGTTCTAAAAAGGTTTAGACTTCTTGCAAGGAAGTTTAAATATAAGAGTTTCCTTGAATTATTAGAGTATTTGAAAAAATCTCCTGAGGCCTTTTCAGTGGGGTTAGAATGGCTTAAGAGGGGTAAAGTATTTGATGAATCTAAGAAACAATATACTCAATTAGTAGATAAAAAGAAGAAATTAACTGCATATGCTCAACCAAAACCAAGAATGCAAAGTTCAAGACAGAGAAGAGAAAGAAGAAGAAGAAGAGCAGAAATATTAAAATCTCAAGTTTTAAGGGTACAAGGACAAACAGATGATGGTACGATTAACATTAAAGAACCAACTGACCCCCAAAACTTAAAAATAGTTCTAGATGTAATGACAGATAATAAAATCAACCAAGACGCTTATAAAATTAATTACATTAAAAGGCGATTGAATCATAGAATGCGCCGCACTAGTCATCCAACATACAAAGCCTATGCTGAATTTCTTATGATAAACCGGGAAGAAGTAACCAATCTACAGAAGAGTTTGTCTATAAATGTAACACATTTCTTTAGAGATAAAGAGGTCTTCAACGTCTTAGAAAGAAAAGTTCTACCTGAGATTTTCTCAGAAAATACTGGTCCAATCAATATTTGGAGTGCAGGATGTGCTATGGGAGCAGAACCTTACACTATTGCTATGATTATTGATAATTCATTTAATACAAAGGATAAATTGAGAACCAATATTTTAGCTACTGATATAAGTTATGAACTAATAAGTAAAGCTAAGGAAAGACTTTTTTATCCTGATCTATTAAGAGAGACGGATCAGAAACTTATTTTAAAATATTTTACGAAAAAAAGAGATGAATACCTGCTTTCAGCAGTTCTTAACAAATATATCGAGTATAAAGTACATGATTTGCAAACACCTCCTCCAGCGCGTAATCTTGATCTTATTTTATGCAGAAATGTGCTAATTTACTTCTCCGTTGAACAAACGCAATTATTATTTGAAAGGTTTTACAAAGCACTAAAACAAGGAGGAATATTGGTTATAGGTAAATGCGAAATATTGAGAGGAGAAATAAGAAAATCGTTTGAAGTTATCGATTCAAAAAATAGAATTTATCAAAAAAAGTAACCTTCTCTCATTGATTTTAAGCTTTTTAGAGAGCATATTTGCAGTTTATAACTACTTATCATTAGACTTATAGGGATAAGAAGTGTAGTTAACAAGTAACTATTATTTATAAAAAAGAAATATTTAGTGGTAATATTGAGTGCAAAAAAAAGCAAAATAAGAATTTTCATTATAGATGATTCAGCAGTAGCTAGATTAACTATCACTCAGATTATCGAAAAGGAAGGGGCTCCTCTAGAAGTAATCGGTTCTGCTCCTAATGGATTTGTTGCTTGTCAAAAACTTGATCTCCCAAAATATGAAGCAGATGTTATAATCACCGACATAGTAATGCCTGAAATGGATGGAATTGAAACTATAAAAAACATCATGAGTAAGCAGCCTACGCCCATTATTGCGATATCTGCTTTACGAACTGAAAAAGAAATTACAACGGCACTATCAAAATTAGGGATTGATCTACTAGATTCTGGAGCAGTAATCTTCGTCAAAAAACCAGAAAGCAAAAATATAGCAGATCAAGCGCGATTTGAAAGGCAATTACTCAGAAATATATACAGTCAATTCTCAGTTGATTTAATTAAATCATTTACAACCTTAGGGGTTCCAGTTATTACTGAAGATGAGCCTGTTGTTGAGGAAAAAATCATTATAAGAGACGATAGTAATGCAAATAGAATTATAGTGATAGGGGCTTCAACAGGGGGACCAAAGGCAATTAATTACCTGCTTACTAATTTTCCACCTATTTCCCCTCCAATTCTTATAGTACAGCATATGCCTAAAGAAATGACGAAAGTTTGGGCAGAAAGGCTCCAGAGGATGAACTCAAAGCTAAAGATTTCCCTTGCAAAAAATAATACCAAACTCAAGCAAAACAATATCTATGTTGCTCCCGGTGGTTTCCATTGTATAATTACCAAAGGAAAACAAATTAGTTTAGTTAGAGGAAAAAAAGTTAATTTTGTCATTCCAGCAATTGATGTAACCTTTAATTCTGTGGCTGGTGTTTATGGAAAAAATGTCTTAGGATTAATTTTAACTGGGATGGGGCGTGATGGTCTTGAAGGCGCAAAAACAATAAAATCACGTGGTGGAATAATATTCGCTGAGCATGAATCTACTAGTATTATATCTTCTATGCCTAATGCAGTGATCAACGCAAAGAAAGCCGATAAAGTTGTTCCCCTTCATAAAATGCCTTCAATGTTAAGGCTTAGTAAATGGATCTAATTTAAGTCAAATAAAAAGTAAATACTCAAGATAATAGAATTTAGGTTTTTTGTTTTTCAGCCATAAGTTCATTCAAATAATCATAATCATTATCTGAAATAAGTGCTCTCTCTTTCCAGATATTAACCGTTGAGCTGATAAAGTGAATATCTTGAACGCAAGTAAAGAGAATATTTTGTTTACTTGGCCAAGGAATATTAAGGTTGAGTACATTGTCAAGCATTGCTGTATGAATTTCTTCAGGAGTAAGCATTTCTCCAATTTCTTCTCTTATTTTTGCTTGATCGTAATCAGTAGCTAGAGCCGGATCAATTGTTTGATCTGTGATTATTTCTTCTTGTTCTATACTGACTGATTTTATTTCCTGAGTAGCTTTTGCAAAACCAAAACTTTCAGCTCGTGATTGAGCTATCCTGAACAATTCTTTAGCTGAACCAATGTCTGCTTTTAGGAGTTTAATTTTTCCTCTAAGAATTAGTCCTTCAATCTGTATTACCCTGAAATTATGACTTTTAGCTATCGAACAAACGTTTACTAGTTTCTGTTCTGAATTGTTAAGTTTAGTTATATCGTATTCTAACAGATATTCATTCACATAAACTTCAGCTAGCCTTAGTTTACTTAATGTGATATATTTATAGTCTCCTAAGGCATGAGCTTCTCCTTCACATCTTCTGAATGATTCAGCTGCTTCTTGTTTTCTATTAACTGCACTAAGGTAGTACCCATTTGCATATTCTACCTGAATATCTATTATCGGTATTTGTTTTTCTTTTCTGATATTGTTAAGCTTGTTAAGGTATTTGTCTGCTTTTTCTATTTCTCTAGAATCAACGAGTGAATAGATAAGACCAGTAATAGTACTTACCAATTCCATCTCATTATCAAGAGGCTCTAGCAACTCTAGAGCTTTTTCATAAAAATAGACTGATTCAGACAAATTACCTCTCCAACGCTCAACTTTTGCGAGCTCATCATAGGATCGCGCTAGAAAAACTGGTTCAATTTTTAATTTTTTAAGCTCTAGAGCCTCTAGTAAAATTTCATATGCTTTATCAAACTGCCCCATTTCAGCTTTAATTGTACCTATATTGCTTAATGTGGAAGCTATTGTTGTACTTGTGGAGTAATAGGCTCTTTTCATCTCTAAACTTCGGGTAAAATAATCAAGAGCTTCTTCAAGGTTGCCTTTATTGTAAAGACACAAACCTATGTTATTGAGAGAGGATGCGATGAGTCTTTTGTTGTTTAGCACCTCTTGAATTTTCAAAGCTTCTTTGATGTATTCTATTGCTTTGTCATAATTTCCCAAGTTCCTATGAAGGATTCCCATATTATTTAATACCGAGGAAAGTTCTAGATTTCTTCCTTCTTTTTGGAACACTTCAATTGCTCTTAAGTTATAGCTTTGTGCTTCTGAAATTTCTCCTTTAAGAAAATAGCAGATCCCTAAGACATGATAAGTTGATGCAATATATTCATTTCTCGGTTGTTCTTCATCTTGAAACAACTGTAAAGCTTCTTCTAGTTTTTCAATCCCTAGATCAGATTCAGTACTACTAATTATCATTGCATTACCTAAAAGAGCTAAAGCTCGACCATGGTTTTCATGAGTTGTTCCTTCAGTAAAGCTCTTGATCTCACTATAGCGTTTTTTTGCTTTTTCTTGTTTTATTGTTAAATTAAGGCTTTTCCCAAGGATAAAAGTTGGTTCTATTTTAATTTCTAACAATTCATTAGAAAGGGGCTCTTCCCCAACCATTTTTTCCAAAAGATCGCTCAATTCATCGACTGTTCGCTCATACTTCCCCATAGAAAAATAATTTATTCCTTCTTGAAGCTTCGAATTAAGGTCATCAAGAAGAGAAACCATAATGAATTATTGTGTTAATGCTATTTATTTTTTGTTAAAAAGTTATTTTCGCGATCAAAAGAAATAAAAAAAGATACGATCACCATTTTAGAGCATGAAGAGCCTTAATACAAAAACTTCAGGAATTTCCGAGCTCAATTTAAAAGAAGCTCAAACAGAAGAAGAAATTGAAAAAATAGCCGCTTTCAATGTTAAAATTCATGAAGAAGAAATAGATAAATTGATTTTTAGTCTTTTTAGAGATCACCCAAGAAGGAAAGAACTGAAATGGTATTATCTTGAGGATGACAGCGGTAAAATCGTTTCCGCTCTTTCATTGCTTCCATTTGAGTGGAAAGTAGAGGATATAGTTTTACCAATTTGTGAAATGGGTTTTGTTGGAACTCTCCCGGAGTATAGAGGAAAAGGCTTAGTTAACATAATGAATGATATTTACGAGAAAGAAATAACTAAGAAAAAATATCTTCTATCAGCTCTTAGAGGTATTCCTTATTACTATAGGCGTTTTGGTTATGAATTTACTTTTTCTCTTGATTCAAGAATTTTACTTGATCCTGACAAGGTACCTCACTCCAATCTTTCTGAAATTATTATTAGAAAAGCTACAATTAATGATCTCCCAGAAATAAAGCAGCTTTATGAATCACTAACTGAAGAATTATGCTATTCAACCGCTTTTGATGAAGAAGCTTTTAGTTTCAGATATATTAATGACGACTATGATGAGTTTAAATTTACTACCTACGTAATTGATGAAAAAGGAACAGTTGGTTATTTTGTTATTGGGGATCCTTATGCTGCCGGTCTCACAGAAATAGTGCAGGTTTCTAAATTAAGTATGAATCAAATGATAAAAGTTCTTCAGTTCGTTAAAGAACTAAATGAGAAACTCATCCAAGAGAAAGAAAAATCAGAAGAACAAGAAAGTGAAATAAAGAAAGAAGTAATCTTTTCAATGAATACCCCATTAGAATTTGGTAAATACATGGTTTCGCTAGGTGGAAAATCAAATATTCCATGGGGATGGCAAGTAAAAATACCTTCTATAGCCAACTTCCTGAAAGAAATTAGTCCCGTTCTTGAAAAAAGAATAGAAGAATCAGATTTCAAAGGATTAACTCAAAAAATTAAGATAAGTAATTACAAAGAAGTAATAGAACTGGATATTATCAATGGTAAAATAATCAATATTGATTCAAGCAAAGGTTTTCCAGATAGCACAGTTGATTTAAGAGTACCAGGACTAATGTTAAACAGAATAATCTTAAGTGACAGAAAACCAGAGGAAATCAAGCAGATAATGACTGATGTAATAATAAAAGCTGAAACAAAGGATGTGATCTCAGTTCTGTTTCCTAAGAAGCAATCCTTTATTCATTCATATTATTAGTTAGAAAACTATCTAATTTCGATCCAAGTTTTTTCGTTATGAGAGGTTTTAAGAGCATCTAAAACTCTTTGAACACGATAACCGTCTTCAAGGGAAGGAGTGGGGCTCTTACGAGCATGAATTCCTTTCTTTAAGTCCTCAAGAAGACGCTCAAAAGGAGGTATTCTTCCGTCTTCTCCTTCTTGTAAGGGGCGAAGATGATACTCGGCTGGAATCTCTAATTGTGTCCAGTCCTCTCCTTCAGAGGCGAACCAAACAGTGTTGTCCTTCTTCATCATTAAACCTCCTTTAGAACCATGAGCAGTAATTGCTCCTCCGCCTTTTCCATGACGAGTTACACTGCCGTGCATTATTCCATTGCCTCCTTTTCTAAGTGTGAAAAGTGCGTGATATGCGTCGTCACTTGTCACTAAACGTGGTTGTGAAGTAATAGAATCTTTTCTGTGATGAACGTTAGTTAAAAGATGACCATAAATACCTGAAATTTCACCGAAAACCCATCTAATATAATCAATCAAATGGCTACCAAGGGCTCCCCAGATGCCTCCTCCACTAAGATTTGAGCTCCACCAGCTCCAGGTTCCATCACGAAATGGTAAATTTCCTCCTGAATCAAAGCTGAGCATTAGCTCGTAAACATCCCCTAGCTTCCCTTGATGAACTAAATCTTTAAAGAAGGTTCTTTCTGGCAAATTTCTGAATTCGTGATTAATCATGCCTACATTTCCACTGAGTTCTCCTAACTGCCACATTTCATAAGCTTCGTCAATATTCATTGCCATAGGCTTTTCACAAAGAACATCTTTTCCTTCAGTAAAAGCAGCAAGAGTCATGTCATAGTGCCAGAAGGGGGGCGTAACAATACTAACTAAGTCTATATCTGGGTCTCTAACTAATTCTTCCCATGTAGAATAAGCCTTAGGAATGTTAAACTTTGAAGCAACTTCTTGAGTTTTATCAAAAGAATTACCTGCTAGAGCAATAATTTCGAACCCTTCAATATTATTAAATGCTGGAATCTGGGTTTTTTGAGCAAAACCAGTTCCGATTACACCTACTTTAATTTCATTGGTCATAAGTAAACTAAGAAATCCATTCTTATCAGTTTTCTGATAGTATCATGGTAAAAAATCAACTAGACAAAAATTAGAGAGTAATTACATTTAATTCGTATTGACTTAATAAGTTTGAAATTATAGGTTATAGTGTAATCTATAAAACATCCAAGCACTAACACTAGGATTTTCAATTATTTCACCGGACAAGATCATTGCTGAAATTTGTTCCTTTGATAAATTTATTACGTTAATTATTTCTTCAGGATCAGGTTGAGCTTGCGTTATTTCTAACTCTTCTGCTAAAAATGTGTAAGCTATCTGAGTAGTCCAAGTAACAGGCCTTGAAATACCTATTAATGACCATTTTTTAGCCTTAAAACCTGTTTCTTCTGCTAACTCTCTTTTCGCAGCAGCTAATGGTTCTTCTTCACTATCTATTTTTCCAGCTGGAAATTCAATTGAATAATGTCTCCACGCTGGTCTATATTGTTCTATTAGAATAAATTCATCATTATTTTTTGCAATAATTTGAACCCAATTACTTGCTTTGACTGTTAAAAACTCAAATTGATCCTTATTCTCTAAAATATGTTGTTCATGATAGATTTTGAATGGAGGATATTTTCTGTCATTAGAATAGCTCTCCTGTTGATCAATCATATATGATCCTTTTTTCTTGCTCTGGTTTTCAAGATCCTCTTTCACAAACTTATTGCTCATGGAATAAACAAGGTATTTTTCTTTATCACTTTTTCTTCTAGTTGGTAATTATCTATCTTTAATTTTTTATTTTAATTCAAAACCGTACCAATTTTAAGGACATTTTATAAGGGTTCAAGTGATAAAACTATCTGATATCTATGAATAATTTCACAAAGAGAACTTTCTGTTTAATTATTTCATTTTTCTTGTTAAATACATCAGCAAATATTACGTTAACTAATGCAAAAACAGACGTTACTTTTGAAATTGCTGAACCATTCTCAATAGATAGAACTTGGGAAGATGTTAATTTATTACTTGAAGATGACTTTCATAATTACACGGAAACAGTCGCAGAAGTGACTCGATTTCAAGAGCTAGTTCCTGAATTAATTGATCTTGAGGTGATTGGTGAAAGCTATCACAACAAACCTATTCATTCTCTAAGAATTACCAATGAAGAAATAACTACTCAAAAGGCTAAAACTTTGGTTGTGGCACATCATCATGGAAGAGAGCAGATAACCGTAGAAACCGCTCTTAGGTTTATTGTCTATTTAATAAATGGCTACGGAGTAGATGACGATATTACGGAATACATTAACACTCAAGAAATCTTCATTATACCGACACTTAATCCTGATGCTTTAGATCTAGTAATTGAAGAAGAAGATTATTGGCTTCGAAAAAATCTTAGGCCTTATGATGATGATGGAGATGGATTAATCGATGAAGATTATTATGAGGATGTTGACGGTGATGGAATTATATCATCATTCGATGTTTATGAAAAAGATGAATTTGACAATCCCGTCTATCTATACAGCTACTATGAAGGAATTGATAATGATGGAGACGGTTTGATAAACGAGGATCCAAGAGGCCATACTGATTTGAACCGAAACTATGATTCTTATTGGAGGACTGGTCAAAGTTGGAGTCCTGAAACAACTTCTCAAATCTTTCCCGGTGTTACTCCTTTTTCAGAGCCAGAAACACAAACTTTCAGGGATTTTACAATTAATCATAAATTCGCAATGGCTTATTCCTTACATTCAGGAATTAATGCTACTTTCTTTGCAGATGGAGATGCTGGTTTTACTGAACCTACTCTTTACTGGAATATGATCACTGATTACACAAGAATTTTACCTCCCTCATACACCGAGATTTATTATACTTCAGCTCCTAATAAGCAAAAACCTTCTTCAGCTCTTGCTGGAGGATGGGATACTTGGATGTATTTTGAGCAAGATACACTTGCCCCAATTACCTTTGAGCTCTATCGTAATGCTTCTTCTATAGACCCATCCATGGAAACTGTTTTTGCTGAGAATGATACTCACATAATTTATGAATGGTTAGGAATCTATGGTTATTTTACACCGGATAAGGCCTTTATTGATGATTTATGGAACGATGTTCGACCAGCATTTGACTATCTCTTAGAAATGACCCCTAGGCTTGAACTAAGCAATTTTGTTGTGAATGATGATGATACTACAGATGAAGAGTTAGCCTTTGATTACGATTGTACTAATCTAAGTCCTAGACTTAAT
>DAOWED010000171.1 GCA_030638685.1 Candidatus Heimdallarchaeota archaeon
CATCCAAAAGGTTTTAATTGAAAGAAATATGAGATGGAATAAGGACTAACTCCTCCGAATATAATTATAGTAGCGAGGTGGAGTAGCCAGGAAATTTGGTTTCAAATAGAATCCAAACCTGAAAACTCGCAGGGCTCATATTAATGAAGCCTGTAACTCCATTAAGAGTAAAACCCTGAGACCGATTGTTCAAATCAATCCCTCGCTACCATTTTTCCTTTTTTTCTTTTTTTTCTTTAATTTCTTTTATTTTTTATTTCAACCTTTTATATCCTTTTGATTACTTTTTTCTCTTTTTTTTAGCATTTGTTTTTTTCTAAGCATTTTACTTTTTTAATTCCCCTCCTCTCGCCCATATTCTCCCCCATACGTCTACTTGACGTTCGTGTTCATTGGTTCTCTTTTCTTAGTCTTTTGATGTTTCAAGTGGTGTTTATTGCTTCTTTCTGGGCTTCAAGGGTCGTTTTATTTTCGGTCTCTTAAACGAGAAAAAAAGGGTATTACTGGCGAAATGAGACTATTTTATAATCATAAAATAGTTCAAGAAGGCACGGGTAATAAGTAGGAAGCATTTCAAGGAACAAAGAGTCATAATGTTTATAAGCGAGTTGAAATTAAGTAACATATATAGCTCAAAAAGACTCTAAAGACTCTAAATAGCAGCTTTATTTCTAACTAAAAGATGATTACTATGGCATACGATTCGTACTTTACTGGCGAGACTTTTAGGGCAATGGTTTCGGCTAGTGCTTTAGCACTTGAAGAAAAACAAACTTTTCTAGATAGCATTAATGTATTTCCCATTCCTGATGGAGATACTGGAATTAATCTTACAAGCACTTTGAAAAGAGTGGTTATGGAACTAAATCAATATCCAGACACAATGTCTATTGAAACAGCAGCCAAAACTATTTCCAGGGGATCATTTATGGGAGCAAAGGGAAATTCAGGAGTTATATTAAGCCAATTTATGATGGGGATGTCTTCAAAGCTACAAACTTATGAGGAAGTCACACCATTATGCTTCGCTGAATCAATGATAGAAGGGTCAGATTGGGCATATAGAGCCGTTCTGAACCCAAGAGAAGGAACAATCTTAACAGTCGTAAGAGAGACCGCTTCTGCAGCAGTAAAAGCAGCAAAAGTCAAAGATACTTGGATTGAAGTTATACAAGCAGCTTACAAAGCAGCAAATAAATCTACTAAAGATACACCTAATCTACTACCCGTATTGAAAGATGCAGGAGTTGTTGATGCTGGTGCACAAGGATTTGTTTATATTCTTGGTAGCTGGATGTCAGTTCTCTCAGAACATTTGAAAACACCCCTTTCACAAGAACTACTTGATGAAATCGAAGAAAATGAGCTTCAAGCTAGGAATATTAATAATTTGGCAATTTCCTCAGTTTCTCAAGAAAGCTTTGAGTTCCAATATTGCACTGAATGTATTGTACTTAATCCATCAATTGAAGCAGATGGACTAAAAGCTCAATTAGAAGAATATGGTGACTCTCTTTTCTGTGTACAAGGAGATGAAGGAATAAAAATCCACATTCATACCAATGAACCAGAAGTTGTTTTTGAGCAAATAGGTGAGTATGGTGAACTAGTCAACCTAAAAGTTGATGACATGGAAGATCAGCATACAAGTTTACTTGAAATTGAAGAAGAAGATTAAGATTATAATATTTAACTCTGAATAATTTGTCCGTTTCTCCCCCTTAACATTTTTTAACTTGCTTTTAATTAATTTTTAATTAATTTTTTAATTTGTTTTTGATAAACTTTGAGATTTTGAAAGTGAGTAATAAGGCTCTAAAAGCCGTTAGTTGAGGTAATTAGTTTTTCAATTAGTTGAGATTAGTCTTCGATCGATCAACATATTAAAAGAAATAAAATCGTTATTTTAGATAAGGATCTTGAAGTAATGAGTTGAATAGTTAAGAATTAAAGAAGTTACAACTCTAAAGATACACAAGATTCAACAATATGTAGGTTGATTCAAAATGTCTTATGATCTTGAATTTGTTATGATTAAACCCGATGCTGTGCAAAGAGGACTTGTTGGCGAAATTGTTCAAAGATTTGAAAAAACAGGAATGAAACTGCTAGCAATGAAATTTTTAATTCCAAGTATAGAACAAGCCAAAAAACACTATGCTGTTCATGAAGGAAGACCTTTCTATGAAGGATTGCTCAAATATATTACTTCCGGACCAGTAGTAGCCATGGTTTGGGAAGGAATAAACCCTGTACAACATGTTAGAAATATTGTAGGAGCAACAAACCCATTAGAAGCTGATCCTGGAACAATAAGAAGAGATTTTGCCATGACTATTGGAAGAAATTTAGTTCATGCTGCTGACTCTTTAGAAAACGCAAAATATGAAATGAGCATTTATTTCTCTGATGAAGAGATCTTCTCTTACAAGAAAATTGATGAAGAATGGGTTTATGAGGAATAAAACCATATTCAGATTATAGGATAGGAATGAAAAATGAGCGAAGCACCTAAAAAAGAAAGAACGGATAATGAAGAAAACACTATTAGGAGCCCTATAGGGGTTATCATGGGTCATGTCGATTCAGGTAAAACTTCTCTTCTCGATAAAGTTAGGGGAACTGCTGTTCAAGCTCGTGAAGAAGGTGGTATTACTCAACATGTCGGTGCTTCTTTCTTTCCTATTGAAACCATTCGTAAGGCTACTTTCGAACTTACTCAAGGTCAATTCAATGTCACCCTTCCCGGTTTACTTTTTGTTGATACTCCCGGTCATGCTGCTTTTATGAATCTTCGTTCTCGTGGAGCTTCTATTGCTGATATTGCTATTGTTGTAGTTGATATTATGCGTGGTTTTCAAGCTCAAACCTTTGAAAGTATTGACATTCTAAGACGTAGAAAAACCCCTTTCATTGTTGCTGCTAATAAAATTGATCGTATTTCTAGCTGGAAAGCCAATCCGGGTATGAGTTTTGCTAACACCTATAAGAAGCAAATTAAAAACGCCCAACAACAATTGGATACTGCTATTTATACTGTTATGGGTGAACTTAGCGATCTTGGTCTCACCTCTGATCGTTATGATCAAGTTACTGATTACACCAAAAATATAGCCATTGTTCCTACTTCTGCTATTACCGGAGAAGGAATACCTGATTTGTTTTTGATACTTATCGGTCTTGCTCAACAGTACCTTCAAAAGAGATTAAAGTATACTGAGGGACCTGGAAAAGGTGTTGTTCTTGAAGTTAAAGAAGAACCCGGCTTAGGGACTACTCTTGATGTGATTCTTTTTGATGGTACCATTAAAGCAACTGATACAGTGGTGATTGGTACTCGAGAAAAACCCGTTGCTACTAAGATTAGAGCCCTTCTTCAACCTAAAGAGCTTGATGAAATGAGAGATCCCCGAGATCGTTTTACCAAAGTGTCAGAAATTCATGCTGCCGCTGGAGTAAAAATAGCTGGTCCAAATCTTGATAATGTTGTTGCTGGTGCTCCTTTGTCCGTCTCTTACTCTGAAGAAATGACCACTAAAATTAAACAAGAAATCGAGAAAGAACTTCAAGCAATTAAAATAGACACTCAAGCCGATGGGATTATTCTCAAGACTGATGCTTTAGGTTCTTTAGAAGCATTAACTGAGATGCTTAGAGATAAAGGTATACCCATTCACTCAGCTGATATTGGTAATATCAATAAACGAGATATTTCTGAAGCATCAATTATTCGAGAAAAAACACCCCAGTATGGTGCAATTTTAGCTTTTAATGTTGAACTTACTCCTGAAGCAGAAGAAGACCTTCACCTTAATGATGTTAAACTATTCCAAGCAGGGATTGTTTATCATCTAATTGATGAGTATGATTCTTGGCGTCGAGATGAGGAAGATAGGCTCCAGAGTGACGCTTTAGCTGATCTTATTCGTCCCGGTAAAATTGTTATTATGAGTGGTTATGTTTTTCGAAAAAGTAAACCAGCAATTGTTGGTGTTGAAGTTCTTGATGGAGAGGTCGTGATCGGTAGAGGTTTGCTCAAAAAGAATGGTGAACGAGCCGGTCGTATCTGGCAGCTTAGAGATAAGGAAGAATCCCTCAAAGTTGCTCGTAAAGGAATGCAAATTTCTTGCAGTATCCGAGGGCCTACAGTTGGTCGTCAAATAAAGGAAGGAGATGAGCTTTTTCTTGACATACCTAAATACCACGCTAAGATCTTTTTAACAAAACATAGAGACAAACTTACCCCTGGTGAATTTGAAATTCTTGAGGAGATGCAAAAATTTCACCATGAGAAAGGAAGAGAGTTTTGGCCTTTTGCTTAATATTCTTTTAGTGAATTTGGTTCAGCTATTCCCTAATTACCCTTTATTTTTTTTCTATTACCACTTTGCGGGAGTTTTACTGGCGCTTAAATTCCTTTTTTTAATAGAAGAAAGAGAAGCTAAATGAGACGAAAAAAAGAGATTAATAATAGAAATAAGGTAATAGAGAAAGAATGGATCTAATTTAGAAAAAAAAGCACTACGGAAACAAGAATGTGCTTGTGAGAAATCAATTGTTTTTTAAGGAGATTAAAGAAAGTTGAGCTAACCCAAATGAAGGTCTATGATTTATTGTAGACGGACCTGAGGTAATTAAGATGTCTCAATTCAAAGATGTAGAATATCCTGAAGAAATTTATAAAGAAGCATTGTCAATTTTAGAAAGAACTCGTGACGACCCAGAAGGAAAGGTTCGCAAGGGATTAAATGAAGTTACTAAATCAGTAGAAAAAGCAAGAGCTCAACTGGTTTTAATTTCAGAAGATGTAACCCCCCCCGAGCTAGTAGCTCACCTACCAATCCTATGCCGCGAAAAATCTATTCCTTTCGTTTTTGTTCCAAGTAACAAAGATTTAGGAATAGCTGCAGGGTTAGAAGTTGGTTCCGCTTCTGTGACAATTACTGCCACTACTGAAGCAAAAGCTGATTTAGAAAAACTAGTTCAAAAACTCAACGAGCTAAACTAATATTGGAGGATTTAGCCAATGAGTCGAAGAAGACAACGCAGATCAGACGAACCAGAAACTGCCAGTGACGGAACTCCTGCTGAAGTAATTCAAGTTGTAGGTAGAGCAAGTACTATTGGTGAAGTTGTTCAAGTTCGTGTGAGAATTTTAGATGGACGGGATAAAAACAGAGTTATCACTAGAAATTTACGAGGGCCTGTTCGTGAAGGCGACATTATGATGTTGCGTGACACAGAACGAGAAGCTCGTAATTTAAGACGAAGATAGGTGAAAAATTATGCCACGACAATACCAATGTAACTTCTGTGGAAGAGATATTCCCTTTGGGAAAGGCTCAACTTATGTTAAGATTGATGGTAGTATTTTTAGATTTTGTTCTAAAAAATGCAAAACCAGTCAAATTACTCTTAAACGTAAGCCAAGAAGACTTAAATGGACAAAACGCTACGAGCGTCGTATTGTTTAATTGATTAATTTTTGATTACCATCAACCTTAATCGTTTAAACATTACTTAGTGAATTTTCCTCTCCCTTTTTTTAAGAAAAATTTTAGTAATTTAAACTATTTAACCTTTTTAATTTAATAGATTTTTTCATCCTCTGTATCTGGTAAATCATATTTCATCAATTTTTCTTGAGATGATGCCATACTTATTCCACTTACTCTTCGATATAGTATCCTTGCATTACTTCTTGGAATTACTCTTATCAATAGATCGATTTCTTTCTGCTCTCTTACTTCTTTCTTAGGTCTTATTACTGTATAATACCCGTCTATTAGCTGAATTGATGAGCCAATTGGCATTTTTTCAGGAAGAATATGTTCTCTGTCTAACAACCCTATCCTATAGATTTTGTCATCTATCTGTACCATGGATTTTACGTAGAGTGCACTTCCACTTTTGAGTATGATAGTTTCAACGTTAAGCACATCTAGCCATCCTTGTAAAGAAAGATCCAGTTCATCTCTCTTTGTTGGCTCTTTGGCTAGTATTTTTGATGAAACTCTAGTTATTGGTGCTATCCTTTCCTCAAGGTCTAAAAAGACCGTTTTTTTCTTATCTTTTTTCAATAATTCTTTATGTAATCTCTTAAGATCTTTGAAATATTTAGCGTCAATAAAACATATCGGGATCATTGCCTCTATTGCAAAAATTGCCAATCCAATTTTTTTATCGTTCAGAGCAAAATAGAAGACTTGCTCAAGTAATAACATTGCTTCTTTATACTCATTAATTGCTGCAAATTGCATCCCCAACTGTTGAGTGTACTCAATATCATCATAGCTCTTTACTTTTGCTTTTTTCTCCACATGACCGCTGGAAAGCACTGTTGATATTATTGAAAGATTAGCTAGAAAACTTGACTTATCTTTTCCTTCCTCAGAAAAGAGGAATTGAGTTGTAAAATAAGTTGCTAGCCTCTGGAACTGTTTACTCAGAAGTAATATTACAATTCTCAATTGATGAAATTCCTTATCAAGTGCTTTTGCTGCTTCTTCAGACTCGAACAAAACAATTGCAAGATGGTTTAAAAACTCATCAGCATCTTTTAGGTCCCCCATGATCAATTCCACATAAACTAATAAGAAAAGAACGTGTCCCATTGTTGTTAAAGCATTTTGAGCCAGTTCACTACTTATTTGTCCACCCTCTAGCTGGAAGTCTAATATTAAATCAGTTAATTGATTTACAGCAGCTGTTAACTCCATCTCAAGCTTATCATAGTGCCCATTCTGAAACTCTGCTATATATACTGAAAGATCGGCTCTTACCCACTTTGTGAAACGATCAAGTTCTTTTGAAGTTAGTGTGTTAAGATTTTCTTCGGCAACAGGTTGCAGTGTAACTCCTTCAGTAGGTGAACTAAATGATGCAACTACGCTCATTGCGCTCTCCATTATTTTCTGGATTCTTTTAACCGGGTCGTAGATGTTTTTTCCTTCTACAGAATAAGATATTTCTTCGGCAAAGAGTTTCTCATAGAGTGATTGTAAATAGGCTTTATCTTCTGGTTCAGTGACTTTATTTTGCAGATAAATGATGAATGATGAATTCATGAATGTTTTTTGTTTTAACGCTTCTGAAACCTGGATTAACCTTAAGTCACTGGAAACGACTGCGCATTTTTTCTTATGAGCCACGTATATTACACTCATATCGGGTCGTTGAGGTAGTGCACTGAAGTGTGTTTTTGCATAACCTTCAAACTCAATCAATTTCTTTTCTTCTACAAAATAATCGACTAAGTGAGGTTCGATTGATCTTCTCATGTACCATCTCATTTCTTTGAGAACATATTGAGGAACAATTACTTTAATTTTTAAGTCATTTAAAATAGCTGCAAAAGTGTCATACTCGTTAGGGGAGTTTGAAAATCCCGAGATAAAAAGATTAGTATCAATAGTAACTAGTTTCATAGGTTTCAGAATTAGGTAAGAATCCATTCTTTTTATTCCTTGCTGTTCAAAGTTACCAACTTATCATTTATCACTAAATAGCTTATAAGTCGTCTTAGACGAAAAAACTATTAACTTAAGAACTATGAGAATACTTGCCAATGAAGAAAATGCACTACGTTGAGAGTTAATCAGCTTAAATGAAATAGAATTCTTTCTGAGGCACCTTTTTCTTCTCTATCTAGTTGAGTTGATATAAATTTAATATCCCCATTTTCTGCTGATTCTCATAGCTTTAATAAGTCGCATTATACTGCCCAATGAAGTAAGTATCCAAGGATAACGAACGAAAGAAGTGACTACTTTCATGCTGCCCACGACTCCAAGAGCAGTAATATCTCTATTTTTGATGATCCCACTTAGCTGGTTAAATCGCTTATTTCCCATCTCATACATGAAGGGTTGAGCCTTTGTCAAGACGGGATGTACGTAAGGTTCATTTCTCCATCTTTCATACTTTTTGAGAAATGAGGAAGATAAGTCACCTGCTTGTATTGCATCTCCGGCAGTTTGAGCGGCTATTCGGCCTGTTTCCATGGCTATTTTTATTCCTCCATAAAATAGAGGATTGGTTAAACCAGCAGCATCCCCTGCAATTAGTATTCTATCTCCGTACGTTTGTGGGATTGGGCCGGACCTTGGAATAACTCCAGCAATGGTTTTGAGTTTTTTTCCAATGAAACCTTTTTCTTCCATGAAGTTGTCTAGTTTAGCTCTGATCTGTTTTTCTGATGTAACTATCCCGATATTTACTTTATTCTCTCCTCTTGGGAACACCCAAATATACCCGTATGGGAACTCCTCTAGGTCAAAGTAAAAATCAAGGTAATCAGTACTCACTCCCTCTAAATGATATTCATAACCATTCACATAGGTCCTAGGTGCTTTAAATCCTAGTGATCTAGTGATCCTTGCTCTTGGTCCTTCTGCAAGTATGGTTATTTCTGATTCCTTCTCCTCTACTCCTGAAGAAGTTTGTATCTCTAAGATCGATTTCTCCGTTGTCCTTACGTTATTTACTTTTACACCGGTTTTTATTTCTGCTCCTGCTTCTTTTGCCAAACTTGCTAAGTGTTGATCGAATTTTACTCGATCAATCATGAGACCTTTGATTGAGCAATAGAATGATGTTCCATTAGCTGTGAATAATCGCATCTTATCTATTTTTCTTCTGAAATAATCTCCATCAATTGGAAGATTAAATGCTTCAAGGGTTGTTTCACTAATTCCTTCTCCACACATTAAAGGAATGCCTATTTCTTGTTGTTTTTCATAGACAACTACACTGTTTCCGTTTTCAGCAGCTGTTCTTGCAGCTTGTAATCCTGCCGGTCCTCCTCCAACTATTGATATTTCAAATTCTTTCATTTATTCACAACCTTATAGTAATTAAAAATCTGATTCTTAGCTTTTCTTATCAGACTTATTTTTAAAAGTAACCACTTTGAGTTAATAGATCAATCGAGTATTAAATCGTTATCTTCTCAATGCTTCCAGAAAATCTGTTGCTGCCTTTTTTACATTCTCACTTGCTGTTATTGCTCTTCCAACAATGAATATATCTGCTCCAGCCTCTAAAGCTGGTTCAACATTGTCAATCAATAATCCACCTGCTACTGCAATTTTTATGTCTGGGAAA
>DAOWED010000120.1 GCA_030638685.1 Candidatus Heimdallarchaeota archaeon
AACAAGGAACAACTCTGGAAAAGCTAACTAAAGAAATGGAGCTTAATGGCGCATGAAAAAAACCACTCCCAAGAAAAAAGGCAATTATCGATTCTTGAACTTAATTAATTCAGAACAAATAACATATGATGGAACAGCTATAGGTTCACACTGGGCATTAGATAAATTTGATATACTTGGAAACTCAATGATATCATTTAGAGGGCCACTAAAAGTCCCTCAATCAGAAATGGTAGACCTATTAGACATAAAGGAAGAAGGAGAATTAGGTTCTTATTTAATTACAGGAAAAGAAGCAGTTCAATGGATAATTGAGGATTTTTCACCTCACCCCCCAAATATGGAACTGGAATACTCCCGGTTAAGAATCTTAGTATTAGTAATCCTTGAAGTATTAAGAAAAACTATCCCTGATGGAGAGTTTAGAAGAAGCCACACAGATATTTATGTTGGAGAAAAAAAACTATCAGTAGGAATAGCTACAATAAGCAAAGTAAGCGCAAAAATACATTATGCACTCAATTTAAGTTCAGAAGGAATTCCCTCGCATGTAAAAGCAATAGGACTATACGATTTGGGAATGAAAAGCTTAGAGGTTCATTCTTTTTCAGAAGAGGTGGGAGAATTATATACTAAAGAAATGAGCAGGATAGCAAGAGATTGCATGAAAACAAGAAGTGTATAAAACAATAAAAAAATCAGGTTAAATTTACTGGAGTAAAAAAATGAAACTGTCTTTATCTAATACCAGAATTGGTTTTGCATCAGCCCACTTTATTATAGGGCATAACAAATGTGGTAAACTACATGGTCATAATTATTTTTTGAATGTTGAAGTTGAAGGAGAAGTACCAGAAGAAGATGATTACTTAATTGACTTTAGTGAACTGAAAGAAATAGTAATGAAAATAGTTGATCCTCTGGATCATAAAGTACTGATTCCAGAAAAGGCAGCTCATCTAACAGTCACTAAAGATAGACCAGAACATATAAGATGCACACTCCATGGTGATGAAGGGAAAACATACCTCTTTCCAGAAGAGGATGTAATTTTTCTCCCAATAAGAGCAATATCAGCAGAATTTTTGTCAGAATATTTAGTCAAAGAACTTCAGGAAAAACTACCAGAGTATGAACTAACAATAACGGTTTTTGAAACACCTAGTTCTTCAGCAACAAGTACATCTTCAGACATAAGGCGGAAATAAAGGTGATAACCATAGGGTTGCTGGGTGATCCGGCAAAAAAAGGGCTTTATTCAAAGCTTTATTATGATTTAATAGGGAAATATGGTTCAAAGGAACATGAAGAACCTTTCGCTTATGCATTATTAGGCGCATCAGAACGGGATGTAACAAAACTTGATTATGAAAAAATGTATACTAGTTTCCAAAAGAATAACTTGGAGAAAAAATTTTCATATCTAAAACAATTCAGAGGAGAAGAGCGACTTCCAAGGATATTGAAAACAATAAGCAGAAAAAAAATCCAAGCAAAAAATGATGTAGGGGCAAGGATAGGTCTTTTCCCGAGTTCAGCTGGTCATTTAATAAATGGACCAAGTTTTATCTTAGCACCTATACCCATTAACACCTTAAAACCAAAATATTACTACAAAGCATACTTTCTCTCATCAATTCTAAGAAATATAAAATTAAAATATCAAATAATAAACCTAGCTTATCATCCATTAGGAGGGAAGGCAGCTGAAAGAACTCAAGCATCGTCGTTACTCAAAAAAACAACGATCGAAAAAATGGCATATAATTTTTTTCAGGCAAGAAAAAGCGGAATGTTTGATTGGTATTATATAGAGGCAGGATCAGGAGAAAACTCTCTTTCAAGAAAGGAATTGGAGGAACTACTCTGGTCACAGTTGGCATATATCAAAGGAGCAACATTCAAAGAATATAGAACAGGGCTGTTCAAGAAAAGAATGATAAAGAAAATAGAAGAAAAAAGTATGAATAAAATAACAATTCAAGTACCGAATGTATTGTATGGTGGAGGAATTAAATCAAAAGAAATTTTTCAGATGCTAATGGATACAAATTGGGAAGAATCAGGAACAGTAAGACTAGTGCCCTCATCAATAGTTGTTGGTAATTTGTCAGAGGAAGATGTTACTGAAACTGAAAAAATATGTCAAGAAATGGAAAAATTCAACAAAGAAATGAAAAAACAAATATCTAGCTAAAAAAATTAAGAGAAGAAAATAGCTAGAAGGGCTGAAACATTAAAAAAAGTGCAGAGGAAGGGAATTTCATAAATAAGGGTCGCAACCCTCAATATCTTGAACCCTCGAACGCCTACACGACTAGGGGTTTTAACGCTTGTCATCAGACAGCAGGTTCCTAAACCTAGCTCCTTTGACCACTCGGAAACCTCTGCATTTTCCTTTTTATTTATACTATTTCTCTTCTTTTTCTTCTTGTTTTTAACACTTTTGTCTTTTAAGTAATTTTACCTTTTCAGATATTGTTTCTGTTGTTATAATCCTTTCATTACTTCATCTGAAAAGAGCGTTATTGGTTCTTCTATATTTTCTGTTCCTCTAACTGCTACCATAAAATAACTCATATCCAACTCATCCCTGAAACGAGTTATTTTTTGCAGAAGAAACTCTGGCGTTCCCAAAAATCTTTCTTCTAAGATCTCTTCCGGAGTTTTTTTCTCATCAGCTGCCTTCTTTGCAATATCATATGCTTCTTCTTCTGTCTTTGTAAGGTGCATTACTGTGAAATAACTTTTTTTGAAATCATCATATTTTCTACCAAAGGTATCACAATCTTCTGCAACCCATCCTAATATTTTTTTCGCATCATCAAACGTTGAATATGGCAAATTTATTCCTGTTGCCAGTTCCGCAGCAACTCTCATTATCTTTCTTTTATCTCCGCCTACCCAGATTGGTACCTCTTTCTGAAATGGTTTTGGATCATTTCTACAGCCTTTTAGTTGCCAGAATTCTCCTTCAAAATCAAACTCTTCTTCCTTGAACATTTTATTAATTATTATGAGTGCCTCTTTTAGCTGTTTTACTCGTTCTCCAGCACTTAGAAAAGGATAACCATAAGCTAAGTATTCTTTTTCATACCATCCTGCTCCTATAGCAAGTTCTACTCTTCCTTTAGAAATTACATCTAGTGTTGTTACCATTTTTGCCAATAAAGCCGGATTTCTAAAATTATTGCAAAGAACAGTGTGTCCCACCTTCAATTTCTTTGTTTTTGCGGCGATAGTCGTCATAATAGTCCATGCTTCTAGCATTTCTTCATCCCCTTTTTGAAGACCTATTAAGTGATCATTAATCCATGCAGATTTGAAATTGTGTTCTTCTGCTAATAGAGCATTTTTCAAAATCGAATCCCAGTCCGTTTCCATTCTTACGTAAAGACCAAAGTCAGTCATAAGCAGTTTAAGCTTTATTCAATGAAAAAACTTGTCATTTTTAATGACATTTCGTTATTGTATTTCGTCGTATATTGTCGTATATTGCCGCATATTTTCGTGTAAAAGTCGTATATTTTCACATCTACTACACTATAAATACACTATCTGGAATTACTTTGTCATCTTCTTTTGTTCGAGTTGTGCTCCATTGACCAATGTACGCACATGGAAATTCACAGAAGGGAGTGAAGCCTATCTTTTCAGCTATTTTAATGGATGGATAATTTAATACATCTGTGTTATAGATAGGTGTTCTTTGCGTTTTAAGTATCTCTTCAATTGCAGTTTTCACACAGGAGAAAGCCAATCCTTTATTTCTATGTGCCACATCAGTCCAGACGGCTATTATTGACAGCTTATCTGAAACAAAATCTTCTCCACCATAAGCAACTAGCTCTTCTCCTTCAAAATAACCGTAATTGATTCCTTTTTCAATAGAGATTTGTAAAAGAGGATTTTCCAAGATCATTTCCTTTATTTTAGGTATTTTTTCAGTGAGTTTCACCGGAGGAGTAATCTCTAAGGGGCTTTCTTTGATTGGTGGGCTGATAGTATAATATCTGATCGTGTAATTACAGTAAACATCAAAAGAGTTTTTGACCCATTCAAAAGCAGTAGGTGAAAATTGAAGATGAATTTTAGAGAATCTGTCAATTATTTCCTTGAATTCATCAAAAGGGGCTTTTTGGTTAACCGTTAGATAAGCTACTATTGCCCCTGGGTCATTCCTAATCACTAAAAAATTTTCTTCAGAGCTGGCAAAAACAATTACTTCAGCAAAAGCTTCTTGTTGTTCAATTGAAATAATTTCTTCGCTAAATCTGATAGGTGAACGATATAAGATAGGGAGCCAGCTTCTTGCATCTACTTTTCTAACTTTAGCATTCTTTGCTGACATTTCAATCTTTTCCGATTAGTAGTACGGTTTTGGAATTTTTTTCTCTGGAAGTTTCTAATCGCAGATTTAAGCACTTATATCCGTTGCTCTATAACTTATTTCTTGGTTAAGATACCCCAGAATAAATTGTACAAACCCTTCATTAGCTGTTCTAATAGCAACTGGTTCTTTATCTTTGGAAACAAGTCCAAAAATTGCTTCTTCACTATCTCTTATGCAGATATATGCGTTCTGTTTGTCATACACATGAAGATTAATTCTTGGTTGATCTTTAACCATCGTCAATAAACTATTATGATCCACCTTGTCAAAGTCACTATAAACGTGGGTTGTTAGCGTTCTTTTTGGTAGGACGATCTGAAGTAGCTCTTTTGAAGGTTTAGGTTGAACAATCCTGATTTCTCTTCTAGCTCGCATTGCTAAGTCTTTAATTATTGTTTCAAGGGCATCCTTTCCAATAATTACCCCTGTTTCTGTTTCAGGTAGGTGGGGTAAATTATCGGCTGCTTTTTGGATCTCCTTAATATTGTCCTCATGCATATTAATGGCTCCAAAGACACCTTGAGCTCTTATTATTAGATCATGATTGGTTTTTGTTTCTGCTTCTTTAAGTTCCTCAACTAATCTAGTGTAAGCTTTAGTGGTTCTTTTCTCAAAATCAGAAAATGAAAGTTCGAGCGAGCTTTTGAGGTTTTCTTTGTTTGAACTCACTACATCTGTAAATATGGAAACCAAAAGCTCTGTACTTTCTTCCCCTTCAGTTAGTTTCTCTTGTATTATTTTCACTATTTTGGAGATTTTCTTCTCAAAAGCTTCTTCTGATTTTTTAACCTCTTCTTTCATTTCTTCCTTTAGTTTCTCAATCTCTTGTTCTACTCTTTCTTGTAAACTTATTCGAAGTTCTTCTTCTTTGGGGTAGACTTCATTAAAAATATCTTGAGTAGCAATAGGGTGTTCCAACCACTCTTCTTTTAGCTTAGTTCCTAGCTCACTCACTCGCTTATTATACTCTTCTTTAATTGAAGCAAATTTGATATGAGTTTGTTTAAGTATTTGTTCGATATCTGTCAAGTGCTCTAGCTCGCTATCAACAGCAACTATATCGGTCCATTCATTTTCGAAAGAAGAGAATAATTGGTTAACTTCTTCATTATGAGTTCCTTCAGCTGTGTCAAGTTGATTTACTGTTTCTTTCATTCCAGTGTTAAGATTATCCATCTCTTGCAGAAATTCAGTAGCTTTTTTGTCTACGTCTTCAATAGATACAACGTATCCTTCTATTAAACCAATGAATTCTTCTTTCCATTTGTCAAGTTTCTTAATTTTTCCCTTTTCAATGCTTTTGATATATTCACTTAGCTTAGGAACAGCTTCTTTAAACTCATTTACTGAAGAAGTCATCTTTTCTCGTAAAGAATCACCTACTTGTTCTACTTGTGGAAGTGTCAGTATTAGTTTTTCTTTAGCAATGGTCGTAAGGTCAGAAATAACCTTTTCATTCTTAGCATGGTATTCGTTCAACTGCTTTTTTAGACTTTCAGTTGCTTTAGAAGAGAAAATGGATAGATAACTGGAAAGTGCCATGAATTTCTTTTGGGCTTCCTCTTCTCCCTCATCAACCTGATTAAAAATGCTTTCAGTAGCACTTTTTTTCGCTTGTAAACTTTCCTCCACATCTTCAACTAGTTGATCAACTTTTTTCTGATAAGCTCTTAAAACAGATAAACTAAGCATGTGACGAACTTTTTTGTAATGTTCAAAGTATTCGGGAAAAGTGTCTTTATGCTCTTCAGATACTTTTTCCAATTTTTCTGATAATTGATTTGAGTATGTAATAATTTCCTTAATTTCATTCATGAAATCTTCATCAAGAGCGCTTTTGCACTGCGTTAAATTGATGACTACTTGTTTTTTTGTAGAAAGAGCTGATTCTTCCATTTGAGTAAGAAGGTCAATGTAGGGTTCAAGGATAATCTCATTAAAACTTGAAGTTATTTCTCCCAATTCTTTAACTATAAATTCTTGCTGAAACTCTGTTGCCCATTTTTCGAAGTCTTCTTCTTGAATCTTCAGACTCTGAATAATACTAGTTATGGCAAACACATGCTCTCGTGAAAAAGAAGAAACAATTTTTAGAAAAGGTAAAG
>DAOWED010000062.1 GCA_030638685.1 Candidatus Heimdallarchaeota archaeon
AAGTTGGCTAATTGATATGCTTGATAAGCTTGATAAGATGCTTCTGAAGCTGCTCTAAACCTCTTCTGTTGACGAAAGCCACTTGCAGCATAGTTAAATGCTTGTGCTGCTTCGTCAAAAAGTTTAATGGCTTGCTCATTGTTTCCTGCATCTCTAGCTTGTATTGCTTGATTAATTAATAATTCGGGTGAACTACTTGTACCTGCGATTGATTCTCTAAGTTCATCACTATATTCTGGATCGTGAGACATTACACTTCGTTATATGTCTAGCTCTTAGCTTTAAATATTTTAGCCAAAGGAGTTATAATAGAATGCAAAGTGAGTTAATAAAATGATGAAATGTACTCAAGTTCTACCTAACTAGCTTTCGTAGATCTTACTGATATCTTCTATCCATTCAGCACTTTGATGTTTGAAGTATGTTTCATATAGATCATTGTACACTCCCTTCTTTTTTACCAATTGGTCATGGTTACCTTCTTCAACTATTTTACCTTGATCTATTACAATTATTCTATCAGCATTTTGTATGGTTGTTAACCTATGAGCTATCACTATAGAAGTTCGACCTTTAAGTAGACTTTCAAGCGCTGTTTGTATTCGTGATTCAGTATATGCATCTACACTGGCAGTAGCTTCATCTAATATGAGAATTTTAGGATCAGTTATTAATGTTCTAGCAAATGAAACCATTTGTCTTTGACCTGCGGAAAGGCCTTGGCCTCTTTCACCAAGTTTTGTTTGGAGACCATCTGGTAACGCATCAATAAATTCCTCAGCTGAAACTATTATCATCGCAGCTCTGACTTCATCAAGGGAAGCATCAGGTTTACCATAGCGAATATTATCGAGTACTGTGCCACTGAAGAGAAAAACATCTTGGCTTACCAAGCCTATCTGAGATCTTAAGCTAGCAAGACTGAAGTCTCTAACTTCTACGTTATCTATTTTTAGTGAACCTTGAGTTATATCATAATAACGCATTAGTAATGACGCGATAGTAGTTTTTCCGGCTCCAGTATGACCTACAATTGCGATCATCTCACCGGGTTTAATATGTAAATTAACATTCTCAAGTACTGGAGTATTTTCAACATACTCAAAGTAGACATTTTCTAATAAAATTTCCCCGTCCAACTGTTTTTCTATGGGGTTTATGGGGTTGAGAATAGTTTTTTCAGCATCAATTAAGCTAAAGACTCTCTCCATTGCCGCAAAGCCAGATTGAACAGTTGACATCTGGGAAGCAAGTCTCATGAGAGGACCGAAGAAACGAGTTAACAGTAGCAAAAATAATAAGAGGGTTTTTTCATCAGCAAAACCTTCGAAAGTTAAGTAACTACCTGTTAAGGTTATACTGAAAGTTGCAAGCATAATGATTGCATCCATCCATGGGTGTATCCCTGTAACACCTAAAGCCCTCTTCTTAGCAATCTGATAAGTACTTTCATTTATTTCTAGGAATTCAGACATTGATTTTTTCTCTCGTCCAAAAGCTTTAGCAACTGATATCCCTGAAACACTTTCTTGGACAGAGGCATTTACTTTTCCTATTGAGTCCCTCCATTTTTTACTTGTAGTTCTGATAAATCGCCTAAAAATGATGGCTGAGAAGAAAACAATTGGAGCAATTGCTAGAGTAACTAGTGTTAATCGCCAGTTTACAAAAAAGATAAGCACCAGAACGGTAATAATAATGAAAAAGTTGGAAATGAAGTTAGCTACTATACCTATCATTTGATTAAGTTCTTGACTATCATTTGTTAATCGGCTCATTATTTTACCGGTTGCTTGTTTATCGAAAAAGCTTAGATCATGTTCTTGTAAGCTTTCAAAGGTATCCTGCTGAATTCTTTTGATAACTCTTTGAGTAATAATTGTTACTCTGATATTAGTAATAACTTGAAGTATCCAAATTGCAACTGAAAACAAAACATAACCTATGACATATATTGAAATATCATCCCACGTCTTGTTTTCTTTCAAAGCATCAAATGATTCAGAAACTAATACTGGTGGGATTAAATTTACTAATGCTAACCCGATTATTAAACCAATTATGGCGATAAGACTTCGTTTGTATTCAACTAAATAAGTGTAAAAACGTTTAATCAGTTGCATATCTGAGTAGGTTCTATCATAATCTTCTTGGGGATCATTTTCTGTCATATTAGTTGCCTCCTAAATTCTCCAGTGGTGGGAGTTCTGAGAAACGCTGGAATAAAAGACGGTAATCTTCCACTGTTCTTATCAATCTATCATGTTTACCTGTTGCAACTAATTTACCATCTCGCATTATCACAATAATGTCGGCATTCTTGATCGTCGCTAACCGGTGAGTGATGATAAAGGTTGTTCGTTCTTTCAGTAGATTAGCAATAGCTAATTGGATTTTATGTTCTGTTTCAGAGTCTATGGCACTTGAAGCATCATCAAGAATGAGAATAGTTGGGTTAACCAAAAGAGCTCTGGCGATTGCAATCCTTTGCTTTTGACCACCGGATAGCATTACACCTCTTTCTCCAACTATCGTATTATAATCATCTTTGAAAGAAATGATAAATTCATGTGCTTGAGCTAATTTAGCTACTTGCTCAATCTCTTCATCAGTGGCGTTAGGTCGCCCAAAAGCTATGTTTTCACGTATTGTTGTTGAGAAAAGAAATACCTCTTGTTCTATCATTCCAAGGTTACTTCTAAGGTTATCCAAAGACATTTCCTTAATACAAATTCCATCAACAGTTATTTTCCCATTTGTAGGGTCATATAATCTAAGAAGAAGTTTGATTAGAGTAGATTTACCGGATCCGGGAGAACCAACAAGAGCAACAGTTGAACCATCAGGAATTTCAAGGGAAAAATCCTTGATAGCTTCTCTTTTACCATTATACGAGAAGTTTACATTATCAAAACGAATACCACCCGGTTTTCCAGGCCAATAAATAGGATTTTCTGCTTCTGGAACATATTCTTCTCTTTGAATCATTTCATGGATTCGTTTTGCACCCGCAAAAGCTATCTGAAATTGAAAAACAGCCCAACCAATAAACCAAGTTGGCATAATCAAAGTTTGTGTTAGCAAGATAAAAGTGATCATATCATCTAAAGTTAAGTTCCCTTCACTAACTTCCCAAGCTCCCCAGAAAAAGCTAGCTCCTATCGCGATTATTGTTAAGAGAATAGGATAGTACTTTGCCCCCTCTATTCCTCTTTGAATGTTACATTCTTTCAATTTTTCAGTTTCTTCATCAAATGATAAGATTTCTTCCTCTTCTTTTACAAAAGAACGAATCTCTCTAATCCCAGTTAGTCCTTCTTGTAACTTTGAGGTAAGAACACTATTTTGTTCCATTTGTGCCTCTGAAATCGGTCTGAGTTTAATGTTATAACGATAAATAGAATAAATATAGAAGGGAGTAAGATAAACAAGTATTAGAATTAACTTAGGATCTATTTGCACGACAAAATAAATGTAAAAGATGATTGTGAAAAGAACTTCAAAAACAAATTTGAAGGCGGGAGATACTAGAATATTAATCATTCGAGTATCAAAAGTAGCTCGTGCCATAATATCTCCTACTTTAACTCGATCATGAAATTCTTGGCTTTTAGATAGCATGTTAGCGTAAAATTTTTGGGTGATATTTCTAGAAACTCTATGCGCATGAACTTCATTGGCATAAGATTGAACAAAATCAGCGGAAGCTCTTATCATTCCTGCAGTGATTATAAACACTGTAATTTGTATTATTCTATCAAATGTTCTATCCGGAGCAAGTAATTCCTCAAAAACATCGCCTATGAAAACAGGAGTTAATACTGTTGTTCCAATAAAAAGAACCAGGAAAAATATTGTAATCAGAGTAAGTGATTTTTCTTTAACAACATGTGAAATCACCCAAAATCTATGATCAGACGTATCTGTCTTCTTAACTATCAAAAATCCTAGGATAGCTAGTAAAATGGAAGTTAACCAGATTAATTCTTTTGCTCCTATACTTAGTTCAAATGATCCTATTTTAAGTATTATATCATTTAACTCTAGAACTCCATAGGTAATTGCCAAGATTGCGCTTCCTAAGGTTATTGTAAGCAATATACGTGCTTTTGTTAATCCCATTATTTTTTTCAGTCCATGTTGTAAGCAATAATTTATCGTTTAACTAAATTTGAATAAAACTATAATTATTAAAAAGATGTTGCTAGAGCATGTAAAAGGAAGAATATACAAGAAAGGAAAGGATCAAAGAATAAGCAAAAAGGAAAAAACGGGTGAAGAACGGGGAAAGAAAAGAACTATAGTTATAAAAGAAATGTTAAGTTAAGTGAATTATTAAAGTATTCAAAAAACTTAAATTCTTAGCATCATGATACAATTTAGTGTTTCAACACTTGTGAACCAAAACATGGCCACACCTCAGATATTAACTATCAGCATTCTTTTAATGATTGGTTTAATCATCTTAAATGCGTTTTTTGTAGCATCAGAATATATTTTAGTAAACATGAATCTTTCTAGGGCTAAAGATTTATTAGAACAAGGGAAAATCCCGAAACGTTCAGTTTTTCTCCTTGAAAACAAGGAAAAATATATCAGGTCTGCACAGTCAGGTAATGCTCTTTCTCTTCTTGGAATCGGTTGGATTAGTGCACTTTCTCTTTCCAACACGCTAAAAGAGTTTTTGAAGCAATTTATGCCAGAGGATTCTGCTTTAACTGTTTCAATGATTGCGATTTTTTTGATAGTAGCTTACCTCTATCTAGTTCTTTCTAAAAACATCCCTCAATTTATCTCAATAAAATATACTGAAAAAATACTAAGTATGATTGTATTACCATTAAAACTGTATACAAGTCTAATTTCACCGTTTCTCTGGGTAATGAAGATTACAAATAACTTTGCACTTAAAATAATCAAAACAGAATTTATTCCAGGAGAGACACCTGCACTGAGTGAGCAAGAACTTAAAAGAATGATTGCAAAAAGTGAAGATGAAGGACTTATTGATACAGAAGAAGAAGAAATGCTCTTTAATGTCTTTGAGTTTCAAGATCTACTAGCTAAAGAAATAATGACTCCTAGGCCTTTTGTAATTAGCTTAGAGATAAATAGTAACTACCAGAAAGTAATCGATATAGCTCATGAAACAGGTTATTCACGTTTTCCAATTTATGAAGAGAGGTTTGACAATGTATTGGGTGTTGTGCATGTTAAAGACCTTACTCTTTCAAACAATAATGGTGAAGATTTCATTCTTAAAGATGTAATGAGGAAAGTACTCAAAATCCCTGAAACAAAATCAGTATTCAGTCTTTTAAGAAACATGCAACATTCAAAAATACAGTTAGCCATTATCTTTGATGAGTTCGGGGTAATAAGCGGGATCATAACGCTGGAAGACATTCTTGAAGAACTAGTAGGCGAAATAGAAGACGAATACGATAAAGAAGCAGATATTGGAATTAAGAAACTTGACGAATTGAACTACCTCGTTCGAGGAGAACTAAATGTCGGAGAGTTGAAAAAAGAGCTAGGAATAGAAGTTGAAACAAACGGAGCTATTTCAGCTGGAGGCTTCTTAATAGAAAAATTTGAACATATTCCTTCGAATGGGGAGAAAATTGAATACAATAATGATGAATTCGAAGTAATGAATGTTCAAAACAACAGAATTACACTGATTAAAATTACTCTAAGTGAAAAAATCAAATATGAAAGTGAAAAAATCAAAGAAGAAGAAGAGAATAATTTAGAAGATTAATTATTCTCATAAACAATAAGTTCTGAGCTTAGTTATAGTGATCGTTTTCTTTGAATAGTGAGAATAATTAATATCATAAAAGATATCTGCATCAAGAGGAAAGGAGATTCTTCTGAAGGAGATGAATCAGTCGGATCATCTGTATCTGTAGGAGTTTCAATAATGATGCCATAGGCAGCCATCTCATCTATTGCTTTTTGTGTGTTAAACTCATAAATGTAGGGATTAAGAGTGTTATAATAACCAACATTTATAGGGCTTATAGGATTCATACAAGATTGAGCATACCCATAAAAAATAGTGTCAATCATTGACGCTTTATCCATTTGATATGCCATTGCTTTTTTAAGATGCAGAGCATTTTCTTCAGCAAAAACATGATCCTTTGAATTAATTACAAGACTAAATATATTGTAATGAGTTGACTCGGCGATGAGAAAGCCGTTAGTTTTCATACTATCTATTAGTTCGAAGTTCCAGAGCAAAGAAACCATATCCAACTCACCGTTTTCAAATGAAGTAACTTGAGTTGTGTGTTGCGAAATAACTCTAAAGTAAATCTCCTCGATAGCAAAAGAGGGATTCTCTAACCAAGTTATTTCATGAGGTTGATTAATTGGATCATTTAAATCAATTTCATCTGGTAAATGAGTGTTTGATACATTCCTAAGATTAAGCCGGATTTGACTATCACGTAACCAGTCTGATTTCTTAAGAGTGTATGGACCAGTTCCTATAACATTAGAAACCTCAAAGATACCAAACCAAGCATCTTCATCAGTTAATGAACCATCAAGGTCAGTATCTGTGACATTCAAAATATGTTCAGGCATAATAGGTAACATAAAACTCTGAGGAATATAAGCATAATTTCGACCTAACTTGAAAGTAATCTCGAATTCGCTATCGATAGTAATGTTTCCAATCCATCGTTCCGAGGGAACAATTATAGAAGGATCATAAATGGAAGTCCAATCACCTGAGAGAATAGAACCGAATAAACCATCTTCATCAATCGCAGCCATAACTGAAAAGTAAACATCAGTGGCATTGAAGCGAACTCCATCATGCCAGTAAATATCATCTCTTAGGTTAAAATGCCATGTTTTCCCTTCATCTTCAACTTGATAACTTGTAGCAATATCAGGGACAATAATGTTATCTTCATCGTATCGTAATAGGCTATCGTAGATTAAATCCATCACTAAGAATGAATTTGCATCAAAAGCATGAATTGGGCTCATCAAATTTGCATCATCTAGAAGGGAAACATGATATCTTGTTTTTCCTTCATCAAAATGTATTGCAGGAGCGTAGTAAGGCATATTTGGGCTAAATGACTCCATATTTGAATAGCCATAATGGTGCTCTGGACTAATTATAGGTATCATAGGTAAGTTTTGCGTGAAAGATTCTTGCCATGAAGACATTACTATTGATCTGTCCGTTCGATCATCCAATTCTAGAATAGTCTCAATATATTGATCATTAGTAGTATCATTATATGGTCCTAAGAGGTTTGAACCACCGCTAGAATGATATAATGCGTAAATATCGGGCTCTGGAGAAAGCTGATACTCTACAACAGCAAGTTGGTAAGAGGGAGGTTTACCGGCGGTTGCTGCAACATAAGTGCCCCATTCTTGAGTAGCAATCTCTAGATTAATTCCAATGTCTTCCCATGTTTGTCTTAGAGTATAAGCAATCTGTTCATAGACAGGATTTGCTGGAAGATCAATTGTTAATGAAATACTTGTTTGTGTATCTCCTTTTACTGTAGAAGGAAAGATAAGAAAGGATATTAGAACAAGTAGAAATAAAGAGGGTAGTTTTTTGAGCAGTATTAAGATAATGATCACCAATAAGTACTATTTGCATTTAAGCTAGACTAATTGTAAATCCTCTATGAACCAATATAAATGGATCGAAAAGAAACAGAACAAATTCAATGTTTAAAGAATAGTTTATTTCTCCGTCCAAATTTTTGATCCTCTAATAGTTTTAAGCGAACCAACAACATAATGGTCAGTTAAGATACCACCTCTAAACATGTTAACGTCTAATCCTCGCTGTTTTGCTAGATTATAGATTATAATTTGCCATGGGATGATTAATGCAATAGGGGTGAATATTTCTAGCAAATTATTGGTTTCGAGAATTAAATTCTTCCCTTTTTCGAATTCTTCAATATTGGCATCAGTAATAACAAGAGGATAAGCTCCAATATGATCAGATAAAACGGGATAGATTTCTTTTGTTCTTTCAAGTGAAGCACCAGATGATGCAAAAAAGATGACGGGAGTTTCTGGTGAAGTAATAAAATACGAAGTATGACAATATTCTTCTATTTCATGAAAGCTAGCTTGAAAAGCAAACTCATAGGCTTTAAAAGAAGCAAACAGTGCCGTGCCATAGTTTGGTCCTGAGCCTGCAAAAATTAGAGGTTTAACAGGTAATTCTTGACTTATTTCTTTATATTTTACCAATTGTTCTTTTGAAAGGAGGGCTTCAATAAGAGAAGGAAGAGAAGCTAATTGCTTTTTAGCAATAACAGCTTTTGGGTGGTTTTTATACAAACCTAATTCACAAGCAAAGAGGAAAAGAGCCATAATGTTAGCTGTATATGTTTTTGTTTGAGCAACAGAGTGTTGATAACCGTCATAAGCTGACGCTTCTCCAGTAAAGGAGGAAGAAGAAAGGCTATCTTGAGGGGCTGTCTGCAGGTAAAAAACATCAGAGCACTCGTTAGCAATTGGGCTTTCAAGATTATCAGTAATTGCAAGAATAGGACAGTTATACCTCATCGCTTGCCTAACAACTTCTAATATCCTCGGAGTTTTACCAGAAACAGAAATAACTATGACTAGGGTGGAAGGACCAAAGAGATCTTGCCGATATCTTGCTAATTCAAGGGGTTTCAATGCATAACAAGAAATTCCGCTGAGCTCAGAAATCGCATAGCTTCCAACTTCACTGGCACAAAAAGAGTCACCAGAACCAGTGATTAAGATTTTCTCCCATTGTTTTTCATGTAAAGGTTGTGACCAGTTTTCTTTGATTGAAATCCAGTTATCTAAAATTCTTTGAAGAACAGTAGGTTGCTCGAGGATTTCATCAAACATGTAATGTGGTTCAACTATCTCGTCATTCATTTATTATCAACGTAAAAGTAGTTGAATGTCCTCTTTTAAATCATTTTTCAAAAACCCATTTAAAATTACATACCAACGATAGAATTTATTAAGCTCAAAAATGAAGTGTAATACATGCCAGTGTGTTTAGATTGCGGTGCTTTCTATATTCGTTCACCTTGCCCAAGCTGTGGGTATAATAAAGATAAGTCAGATGCCCAGATTATTAAGGCTGGACCCCCCCAAACTAAACGATCGAGCTTTAGTCCTGAAGATACTCCTTCTTGGGAATCTGCTAATAAGGGGATTTCCCAGTCTAATACTGTAGTACGACCTAGAGTTCCTAACACTTCTCCTCGAACTAGAACTAGTAATATAGGAAAAGATGAGCTTCAAGACTTCAAAGATGAAGTTCACAACACCTTAAAACAAGTTGTTAACTTAATTGAACAATTATTAGATAAAACATCTTAATTTTCTTTAACTTACGTATGAGTTCTCAAGACCTTAGGTTTTACTAGTCTCACCTAAATTTATAGAATTTTTTAGCATTTTCTGTTGTTCGTTTAGCTACTTCTAACTCGCTTATTTCCCTTCTTTCTGCAAAATACTTGAGAGAATAGATAATATTTGCTGGTTCGTTCCTTGTCTGCTTTTCTCCTTTCTTCCGAGGAAAGGGTCCTAGGAATGGAGCATCTGTTTCCAACACGAGATTTTCTAAAGGTATTTTTTCAGCTATTCTTTGAGCTTTCTTTCTATAAACAACACTTGTTGGTACACTAATTACCCAACCATTGTCTACAGCTCTTTTTATCTGTTCTTCATCCCCTGCAAAAGAGTGCATTAAAACTGGCGTTTGTGCTTTTTTTTCTAAAATATCGATTGATTCTTTTTCAGCATCTCTTGAGTGAATTACTACAGGAAGATTAACCTCATGCGCTAGTTCAAGTGCTTTCTCAAAGATTATCGCTTGATTATCTCTTTCTTTCTCCTCTTTTACCCAATAATAATCTAATCCTACTTCTCCTAATGCCAAATTTTTCATTCGTTCTTTACTTGTTAAGTTCTCTATCGTTTGTTTTAACTTGCTCAAATTTTCAAGATTAGCAATTGTTGGTTGAAGTCCAAGTGTCGAATACAAACCTTTGATTGTTAGCCCATTAAGAACTTCTTGATAGTTTTCAGGCTCAGAAGCACAATTAACTACCCAATTTACTTTTTTCTCAAAAGCTCTCTTCATTATTTCTTCCAGTTCATATGCTTCAAACCACGGTAAAATTAAGTGAGTATGAGCATCTACTAGTTCTATAGGCTCCATTTTATACACCTAATTGTCCTATTCTTCAACTAAGCCCTCATCTATTGAGTATTTTTCTTTCAATTCCACAAACGTAAGCTCTGAATCGATCAACATTTGAAGAATACTTGCAAGATCTTCAATTAAAACTCTCACTTGGTCGGTTGAATCTCTATCTCTAATTGTTACGCAATCATCTTTTGAGCTTTCGAGGTCCATCGTTACACAGAATGCAATACCTATTTCGTCTGCTCTTGCATACCTCTTTCCTATATTTCCCGAATCATCATAAAAAACATCCAATCCTATGTCCTTAAGGTCA